>JBILWH010000138.1:0-4612 GCA_044370015.1 Bdellovibrionota bacterium
CAACAAGCGGGTTTATTCTCGATGTTCCTCACGAGCATATTCAAGAAGTGAATATGAGTGTTGAAGAGGCTTTTAAGGTGATCTTAAGTTGTGGAGCTCTTATGGACGCTCCTAAAAAGAACAGTTTGCAATCGTGAGCTATCAAGCATGAGCAAATCTAAGAACTCTCAAAGCGAAGAAAAGAAAAACGCTCCTACGATTCAAAACCGTCGAGCTTTGCATGATTTTCAAGTCATAAAAAAAATCGAAGCAGGAATTGAGCTCAAAGGCAGTGAAGTTAAGTCTTGTCGAGAGGGAAAAGTGCAGCTTGTTGATTCTTTTGCGATTATGGAAAAGGGTGAGCTCTTCCTGCATAAAGCGCATATATCTGAGTACAAACAGTCTGGACCGCACTTTAATCATCTCCCCACTCGCAAGCGTAAGCTCTTGCTTCATCGTGCGGAACTTCGAAAGTTAGAGCAAGAATTAAAGGTGGCAAGCACCACATTGGTTCCTCTAAAAATTTACTTTTCAAAGGGAAATGTAAAAGTCGAGATTGCCTTAGCAAAGGGTAAAAATAAGGGCGATAAACGAGAAGCCTTAAAGAAAAAAGAAGAAACTCGGGCATTGGCTCAGGCTAAAAAGCAGGCCCAACGCGAATAAAGCCAGCTAAAGTCGCTCATGAAGCCACTCGACGCTGAGGGGAGTCTGAGATAGTTTAAACATTGTTATGGTGAAATATCCCCGTACAAATTGGAAGCAGCGTTTGTATATTCCCGAGATCATTCGTGGTCTAATGCTGACTCTTAAGTTTTTGTTTCGGAAAAAATCAACACTTCAATATCCTGAGCAAAAACACACGCTGCCTGTTGGATACAGGGGTGTTCCGCGTTTGATTACCGGAAACGATGGGAACGAGCGATGTGTTGCGTGCAAACTTTGCGAAGTGGTTTGCCCTCCTGTTGCGATTTACATCGAAGCAGAAGAAGCTCCTGATCAAAATTACAAAGAACGTCGACCAAAGGTTTTTCAAATCGATTACGGCCGTTGTATCAATTGCGGTTTTTGTGAAGAAGCGTGCCCTGTTGAGGCCATCGAGATGAGTCAGTCGATTGAGATCGTTGGCGAATCAAGGGAAGCGCTTGTTTATCAAAAAGAACAACTTCTCGCTGTCCCTGCGGATCCTCGAAAACCACAATTGCGTGGCTTGTAAGACAAAATGTCTTTAGTGACAAAATTTAGACACCTCTAATTCATCTTTAGCGGTTCAATAAAAGGATGCATAATTTTTTTTTGACACTCGCTATAGGTTCAATGCTTGCGCACGCTGCTCAAGATAAAAAATATATTTTAACAAATACGCAATTATTGGAAGCGGCACAGGTACCAGCCCTGATGAATGATGCAAAAACAGGAATGGCTGTGGCTCATATTAGTACTCTTCAAGAGTCGATGTTAATTCGAAAGAGCCACGAGCGCGGTCGTTGCGCAGGATTTGAATTGTTACCTGTACAGAATTTTAATCAAAAAGATTTCCAAAAAATTCTTCAAGATGTGGCTGCTCGAAAAGTTTTAGATCAAAAAGCGCAAAAATCTTTGAAAAGAATTTCTAAAAAAGAATCAGTTGTGAGAGCGGTCAATGAAGTAAGTGCAGCAGAAATTCAAAATTGGGTGAAGTGGCTTTCTTCTTTTCCCACTCGTTATCATAAGGGTGTGACTCCCAATAAACATGTAGAAGCTTTGAAGGTAAAAATAGATGAAATGCTTACGAAGTTTCCGCACGTTAAAGCAGAAACATCTTTGATAGCGCATCAAAGCACCCCCCAGAAAACTTTACGCCTTCATATAGAGGGAAATAAATTTCCTGAAGAAATTGTTGCAGCTGGTGCTCACTTAGATTCAATCAATGCGGGATTTTTTGGTCCTACTGGAAAACTTGCTCCAGGCGCAGATGACGATGCTTCGGGATCGGCTTCTTTGCTTGAGGCATTGAGGCATCTTTTAGCTCAAGGTTCTTTTGAGCGAAGTGTGGAATTTTTTTGGTATGCGGGAGAAGAGGCGGGACTTTTAGGATCAGCAGAAGTGGCCGCTTCTTACAAAAATCAAAGTAAAAAAGTCGTGGGTGTGCTTCAGCTCGATATGACTCTTTATCCAGGAAATGGGGATGGAAAAATTGTTTCTATGACTGACTTTACTTCGCCTGAGCTGAGAAATTTATTGGAAGATATCAATCGCTTATATCTGAATATTGAACTTATTAAGGATCAGTGTGGATACGGCTGCAGCGATCACGCCTCTTGGTATCGAAATGGATTCCCTGCCGTTATGCCTAGTGAAGCTACTTTCAATCAAATGAATCACAACATTCATACAGAAGCTGATGTGATCGATTCAAAATCAAGTTTTGAGCACGCTGCTATTTTTAGCAAAATTGCAGTGGCTTTTGTATCTCACTTGGCAAATCTTTAGCTTTATTTGAATGCTTATTTAAAAAGCAACTCTTTGACTAAAAACAAACGCGTTCTATAACAAAAGGGTGTCTCTCAAGCTAAAAGGTTTTTTTCAAAAAGGATCTAATTTTTTTGATCGTTTCTCTATTTGGTTTGTGGTCGGTGTTGCCTTGATTGCTTATTTTTGGGGGTTGGGGGGCATTCAAATTCCTAAAATTGGGGATGAGGTTCTTTATCTTCAGATCGCTCGAGTGACTTCAGAGAGTGGAGCATGGTTACCTCTTCGCTATGAGGGGGGGGTATTCAGTACAAAGCCGCCGCTTCTTTATTGGCTTGGAATGTTTTTTAGTAATAAAGCGCAGAACTATAATTTATGGTCCATGCGATTGCCTGTTGTTTTGGTTACTCTTGCAGGAGCGGTCCTTGTTTATCTGTTGTCGATGAAGTTGTTTGCTAACGAGCGCCTGGAAAGAAAAAAAACTGCACTTTGGTCAGCAAGCGCTTATTTAGCTTTTTTATCGACCTATCAACATGGACGACCTTTTTTGGTTAATTCATTTGAAGTTCTTTTTCTTCTTGCACCCTTAGTTTTTTATTTTTACAGGCCACAATTAACTAAAGGTTTTTGGTTTGTGTGTGTGCTGTGTTGGGGGGCTGTCGCGTGGGTTAAGAGTTTTGCTCTTATTGGAGTAGGGGCTTTTTCCATGGGAGCAGCTGTGTGGTTTTTAGATTCTCAAATGAGAGACTCTCGAAAAAAGTTATTAAAAGCGGCATTATTTTTTTCTTCGGCAGTTTTTCTAGCGCTTGGAATATTTTCCCTTTGGTTTGTTTTTGACCCCGATCCGCAGCTCTTATTTCAGCAGTTTGTGATTGGCGAGAATGCCGTAAAATTTAAAGGCTATCAGCATTATCTAAGTGGTTTATTCGTGGGCGTTTATCCAATTTACCGTATATGGCTGGGGCCTTTTGCAAATGCAGGACTTTTGATTTTTTTGCTGATTGGGCTTACTGTTGATTTTTTTAAAAACGGGTTTTCCAAATTTAAAAAAATAAAAATTGATCATTTAAAAGAATCACAGAAAAAAGTTTTGGCTTTAGTTGCCTATGTCGGAGCCTTTTTGGTTTTTTACTCACTCCCGACTCAAAGACAAGAGAATTATCTTTTGCCTGCCATGGCAGTGCTTGCAGTTCTTATGGCTGAATATAGAGCTCAAATTCCACGAGTTTTTTGGAAAATTACGATTATGCTAATCCTTTTGGTCTTTGTTGTTTTAACGGCAACCCCTTTTTGGTTTTCTTTCTGGCCGCAGTGGCCACTTTTGGCTCGTTGCTTTTGGTTGTTGAGCGTTTTTTTGTTTTTATTAATTTTCAAAACAAAAAGACATTTCGAGTTTTATCCTGTTTTAGTTTTTCTTTGTTACATCCAGCTTTCAAATTTTTCGATTCCTTTTAATCAAAGCTTTCAATTTATGAAATCTAATCCTGGAACTGAGCTATGGGTTCCCACTCATAAAATTGCTCAAGAGGAGCGGTTTCGTTTTTTAGCCCCTAATTCGAGACCCAAGGGGTATGATAGCCCAGAGAAGCTTGTAGAGCTTTGCAATAAGCTACCAAGAGGATCATATCTTGTCCTTGAAGAAGGGATGGAGAAGTCTTGTCTGCGGCAAGTAACTTTGCTTGAAGTTCTGCCCGATCTTAGATCACGTCAGAAATTTTCTGAAATGCTTCAAATTCTTTTAGGTAAAACTCAGTATTTAATGAGAACATTAAAACTACTGAGGTTAGAATGAAAAAAATCTTTTTTATTTTTTTTCCGTTTTTAGCTTTTTCAGCTGAACTTCATCAAGTTGTGCAGAGTGCTTATCGACAAGCGTGGGAACTTGAAAATGCCCAGTATTTAAAACAAAACGCGGATGCTGATTACTCCACAAAAAAGTATTCTTTTTTACCTGCTTTAAGTCTTTCAACATCTCATGGCTTTCAAGGGGCGCAGCCTTCTATCGGAACGGACAAGCTTTCGGATTACAAAATTGAAGCAAAAGCAAATCTTTTAAGCCTTACCCAGCTCGATGATTTATCGATTTCTAGAGCGGGAAAAGTTTTGCAGGAAAAAAGATTTTTTGAGCAAAAAAATCAATTTTGTTTTGAGGCCTTAAAAATTTATTTAAATTATTTATTAGAAA
>JBILWH010000137.1:0-4612 GCA_044370015.1 Bdellovibrionota bacterium
TCGAGTTTTGCAATTTCTAAAAAATGTTCCACGAGTCCTCGAGCAGGGGTTTTAATATAAGCAGGTGGAGAAGCTAAAAGCCCCGCCGCTCCCAAGCCTTTTGCAATTCTTCCGCGTTTTAGGCATTCGCGCGTGCCTCCAATTCCAAGGCCTGCAACAAGAGGAATTCGTCCATTTGAACATTCGAGAGCTTTTTTGAGAACAGCTTCGTATTGTTGATCATCAAGAAGCGATCCCTCACCGGTTGAGCCTGCAATCACAAGCCCTGTGATGCCCTCAAGGATTTGTTTTTCGATTAAATTTTTAAAAGAAACTTCGTCGAGTGTTTTGTCATTTTGAAAAGGAGTGATGAGTGCCGTCCACACACCTTTCCACTGAGAGGGGTCTTTAAGGTTCTTCATAGTATCCTTCAAAAACTTTGTGAGCTGGTCCTGCGAGAGTGAGATGCTCACCTGATTCTGTAACAGTCAGAGGCCCGCCTGGAAATGTAAAAGTAAGAGAAGGGGGAATTCTTAGGTTTTTGTCTTCTTTACTTAACAAAAGAAGAGCGTAATAGGCTGAAAGAGCACCACTTCCACAAGCAAGACTTTCTGCTTCAAGTCCTCGTTCGTAACTCACCAGAGTCATGTCCGTTCGGCTGAGCCAGGAAATATTACTTTCTTTTGTAAAATCAGGATGGTGTATGAGGTGATTTGCATAAAAAAGATGTCTAATCTTGCGAGGCCAAGAGCTTCCAATCAAAACGAGATGAGGAACACCTGCCTGTACCCAAAATGCCTTTTCGACTCCCAGTTCGTGGAGTTGTTTGAGGAGTGATTGATGGTGGCTTTTTAGTTCGAGCTGTTTGAGTTCAGTTTTGGGCCAGCGAACTTCTATAGTTTTATTTTTAATTTGCCCCCGGAAAATTTGTTTTCCATCGTTCCATTCCCAATCCTCGCGAGTGAGGTCGATTTGATTGTGAAGCCAGAGAACAGCACAGCGAGCGGCATTCCCGCAGAAATTGGCAGGGGAGCCGTCGTTGTTAAAAAATTTCCATTTCCAATGGCTATCATCAAGCCACATAAAAAATAAGCCATCAGCCCCTATGCCATAGTGACGATCACACAGTTTTTGAATCCATTTCTGAGTTATTTCCGGAGAATAGGGGCGATTTATAATAATGAAATCATTTCCCGTCGCTTCGTATTTATAGAAGTTCATTTTGTAGATCCCTCAGAATTATTGGTTGTTTTTTTGTAGAGGTGCGAGTGGGGGCCTTCTTGTAAGTCTTGGATAGAAATTGGCTTCTTGATGCCACATTGGGTCACTAAGACCAAAAAAAGTGGAAAAAGATAAACAGACAAGCCAAATGCTTTCTGTACTAGGCCTAATTTCATGCTAGAAGAGTCTAATCGAAAGTGTTATTGAGGTCGAATATGTCTGATAAAGAAAGCGAGCTAGTCGGGTTAATTGAGTACGTTGTAAAGGCACTCGTTGATTTTCCCGATCAAGTAAAAGTAAATGCAGTCCGTGGAGAGCAGACTACTGTCATCGAACTTCACGTTGCAAAAGATGATTTAGGAAAAGTTATTGGTAAGCAAGGTCGCACGGCTCAGTCTTTGCGAACAGTGCTCAACGCAGCTTCGACTAAACTCAAGCTTCGATCTGTTTTAGAAATTATTGAATAATTTCTTTCTATTTTTTTTTGAATAAAGCTTCTGCTGCACTTAAGAAGTCTTCTTTGCTTGCCTGAAAATCATTGTTTTTTGATGATTGTTGGTTCATTAAAAAATAATCGCAGAAATTACTTTTTTCTTTGTCTGAAACTCTTTCGGAAATATCTTCACGACACTCCCATTTGCGAGAAGTATCGTAAAAATCGCAATTTATGCAACTCTTAAGATCACTTAGACATTTTGGACAAGTGTCTTGTCTGCTGGGTTTCTTTCCGGGAAGCGAAGAGAGCAAAGCTTCCAAGTTATTTCCACATTTTTGGCAACGACTCATTTTTTAAAATCCAATTTATTCCATCCTTCGCGACCTAGAACCCAAAGCTTTGAGGGAACTTGATCTAAAGGAGCTTCGTAAATTTTTTCTTGGAATTCGAAGTTAATAGCTTGGCAGTCTTTTTTGTTGGGAGTCTTTTTGAGACGAAGAATAACCTTGAGCGTATCTTTTTCAAAGATTCGTTCAATCTCTCTTTCTTTGTAACATTCAATCGGCCCGGTAGCGGTCACAAGGACTTTGAGTGAATTGCTGTCTTTTATGAAATCAACTTTTTTAATAGTGGGACTCAATTCGTAGAGGGCAATTTCCTCACAGTTTGCGCATAGAGTCATTGTGATGATCGCCGCTATTAATAGGTATTTCATGTCAAAAAGTAGATTCCTTCTCCGTTATCATAGCAGTCGAATTTATACAAAGTTGGTTTTTTCTTTTGCCTTGCGACAAAAAATTTGTATATTCGTGCGCATGAAAATTAAAAACAAAGCAGGAATCTACGCGTTAATTGCTTTTGTACTCGCGGCATGTACAGGAAATAAAAGTTCTGAGACTGCTTCAGTCAACGCCGCAAATACTATAAAGATCGGCGAAGTTGGCTCCATGACTGGATCAGAAGCGACTTTTGGCTCATCTACTCACAATGGGATTGCTCTCGCTGTTGAACAAATTAACGAATCGGGTGGAATCAATGGAAAAAAAATTCAGTTGATCACGATGGATGATCAAGGAAAGCCTGAGGAAGCTTCGACTGCTGTTACAAAACTTGTGACAAAAGATAAAGTTGTCGCAATTTTAGGTGAAGTTGCAAGTTCTCGCAGCATGGCGATGGCGCCCGTGGCACAGCAATATAAAGTCCCCATGATTTCTCCCTCCTCCACAAATCCGAGAGTGACAGAAATGGGAGATTATATCTTTCGCGTATGTTTTATTGATCCTTTTCAAGGAACTGTGATGGCGCGCTTTGCTCTTGAGGCGCTCAAATTAAAAAATGTAGCGGTTCTTCGAGATGTTAAAAATGACTATAGTGTGGGTCTTGCTGATTTTTTCACAAAAACTTTTACAGCTGGTGGTGGAAAAATCGTTGTTGATCAAAGTTACAGCGCAGGTGATATCGATTTCAAATCTCAATTAACATCTATTAAAGGAAAAAATCCTGAAGCTATTTTTGTCCCCGGATATTACACAGATGTAGGACTCATCGCGCGTCAGGCTAAAGAATTGAAAATATCAGTGCCTCTTCTTGGAGGAGACGGTTGGGATTCGCCTAAACTTTATGAGATTGGTGGAGACTCAATCAATGGAAGTTATTTCTCAAATCATTACTCAGTAGAAGATAAAAGCCCCATCGTTCAAGATTTCATCGCAAAATATAAAGCAAAATACAATCAAGTTCCAGATGGCTTGGCAGCTATGGGCTATGATGCCATGAAAGTTTTAGAAAATGCGATGAAAACCGCTAAGTCTTTAGAAGGTAAAGATTTAAGAGATGCCATTGCTGCGACTAAAAATTATCAAGCAGTTACAGGAATAATTACTCTTGATGAAAAACGTAATGCTAAGAAAGCGGCTGTTGTTTTGAAAGTTGATGGTTCAAATTTCAAATACTCAACAACCATACAACCTTAAATGTTAGAGTTCATACAACACATCATTAACGGCCTTTCGACTGGAAGTATCTATGCGTTGATTGCTCTTGGATACACGATGGTTTTCGGTGTTCTTCAGCTCATCAACTTTGCCCATTCAGATGTTTTTATGTTGGGCGCCTTTATTTCTTTTTATTTTTCTAATTATTTTAGGCTAGCAGCTCATCCTTCTGTTTTTGCACTTGTGGCGGCTTTGCTTTCTGCCATGGTGGGATGTGCAGCGATTGGATATATTATTGAAAGATTTGCTTACCGGCCGCTTCGTGGCGCTCCCCGAATTAACTTGTTGATCACAGCTATTGGGGTTTCTCTCTTTCTGGAATATTCAGGTCAGCAGGTTTTTGGATCATCTCCGCAGTTTTATCCGCAGATTTTTAAGCCTGAAATAAATCTTGGAGTAGGGTCTCTTTCCATTAACCCCCTTCAAGTTGTGGTTTTATCAATCTCAATTGTTCTCATGCTTATTCTCCAATTTGTAATTTTTAAAACTCGAGTGGGAAGAGCGATGAGAGCAGTGAGTTTCAATCATGATCTCGCAAGTCTTATGGGAATCCCTACAAATAAAATTATTTCTCTTACTTTTATGTTGGGATCTGCATTGGCAGGTGCTGCGGGAGTTTTAGTGGGGCTGATTTATCCAAAGATCGATCCTTTAATGGGAGTTGTTTTAGGGCTTAAATGTTTTGTATCGGCAGTCTTAGGTGGAATCGGAAGTATTCTTGGGGCTGTTGTAGGATCCATTACCTTAGGAATTTCAGAGGCGTTTTTAGTAGGTTACGGAAATCCTTCTTATAGAGACGCACTGGCCTTTGGTATTTTGATTGTTATTTTGCTCTTTAAGCCATCAGGCTTATTTGGTGAAAACCGAATTGAGAAAGTGTAGTGCTCCCTATGTTTCGTGAAAATAAAAATTGGTTGATTGCATTTGCGGTTCTTTTGTTGGCCTATCCTTTTATGACCAACCTTGAGCCGTATACCCTTCA
>JBILWH010000139.1:0-4610 GCA_044370015.1 Bdellovibrionota bacterium
CGATACCAGGTAGAGAAATACCTCCACCAGAATACCCACTAGTTTGAACAGCTGTGCCCGCTGAATTTAAAAAATAGTAAGACCTTAAAGCTTGAAAAAACTCACAATCTCCCAAGGGATTAAGTTTTACAAGACCAACAACAGCCTGCTGCCTAACACTTATTGAACAATATTTAGGTGTTGCAGATGACACAGGAGGAACGAGTGTTGCTCTTACTAATTTATTTTCATTTGCAGGAATAGTTGACCAAACTCCTTGAACATCTGGACCACCAGACCAGATAACTTTTGTACTTGCTCCTAAAGAAGAGCCTAAACCACTTACTCCTTTAAGCTGAGCAATAAAAACTAAAGTTCCATTTTTAACCTCTACAGTTCCAGACGGAGAGCATGAGGCAGAACCATTACATTGTGCTGTCGCTAACTGAGCATCATTGATAACTCCAGAAACGTTTACATCGCAACTTAAGCCCTCACCATAAGCATGGAAAATCAAATCTTCAGCTACGAATTTATCTCCACTCACCTCAACATTATCTTTTGAATCTCCTTGAGTAATGGTCACGCCAATTGTGCCTTTTGAAAGAGAAATTTCTTGATTAGATGTTACATTGGCGTTTTTTAGAAGAACGTATCCCAGAGCCGTATAATCCGAGGATTGAATACTAAGACTCGATGGAATTGTATTCTTTTCGATACATATACCGCTAGAGGAACCAGAGCAGTCTTTAGACCCAATCAAGCTTAAATTTAAGTTTGAGGCATCAGAGTCCAAGGCCTTACAGCTTAACATCAAAACTTCATAAGCTTGCCATTCAGGAGCCGCTCCATCTGGTAAAACACCCATTTCATCCACGGCTCCTCTTGCCCACTTACAATCTATTTTTGCCGGAGATGAGGACGAGGAAGACTGGGAAAACGAGTATTTAGAAAAGAAAATCACTAAAAACAAAACAGAAAACCTTTTGGTTTTCTTTGAAATTTTTTGCATATACCTATCAGTTTACTTGAAGGTTAAAAAAAAAAACTCAATATTCCATAAATTACGGATTAATTTGCTAAAAATTAATTTGGTCACTCCAGGGCCTTAACACTTATTTAACGATATTTGAGAAACGAATATTCCTTTTTGATGAAAAATCAAAAAAGAACTGGTAGCTTGGTGCGTCTTAATTGAAGTAAAAGGAGTCTCGTTTATTTATGAAAATATTTTCGACCTTACAAAAAATGGGGAAAGCTCTCATGCTTCCCGTTTCTGTTCTTCCTGTTGCAGGAATTTTACTCGGAGTGGGCGGTGGCTTTTTAGCAAGTGCTGGCAAAGGCGGCATCGAACTCGGTTCCACTGCTAAACTCTTTTTTGAAATTCTCCAAAACGCAGGCGATCCCATTTTCGCAAGTCTTGCACTTCTTTTTGCAATCGGAGTCGCTCTCGGCTTTGCACAAAACGAAGGTGTCGCAGGTCTTGCTGCTGTTGTGGGCTTTGTTGTTCTTCAAGGAACCACAGGTACGATGGCAAAATACTTGGGCGTCACACCCTCAAAAGTTCTCGGCATTGAAGCCATCAACACAGGCGTTGTGGGCGGTATCATTGCAGGCGCGATTGCAGCCTACATGTTCAACAGATTCTACAAAATCAAACTTCCTTCTTACCTAGGCTTTTTTGAAGGAAAACGCTTCGTTCCCATCGTCACAGCTTTTGCGTGTATCGTTGCAGGTGTTGCGTTGAGTTTTGTGTGGCCTCCTTTTGGAAACGCGATCAACACATTTTCTCACTGGGCCTCTAAAGAAAGTCCTATCCTTGCTTCTGGAATTTACGGTCTTGTTGAGCGCGCATTGATTCCCTTTGGTTTACACCACATCTGGAACGTTCCTTTCTTTTTCGAAGTGGGACAATACTTCCAAGCTCTTAAACCCGGCGTTGATTGCAGCCTTCAAGCAATGCAGTCAAACCCTGAAATGTGTAAATTAGTTACGGGAGAAATTCCTCGCTTTTTTGCAGGCGACACAACTGCAGGAATTTTAGCTGGTGGATATCTCTTCAAAATGTTCGGCCTCCCAGCTGCGGCGATTGCTATTTGGCACACAGCTAAGCCCGAAAAGAAAGCCATGATCGGAAGCATCATGCTCTCAGCAGCCTTCACGTCTTTCCTCACAGGTATCACCGAACCTATTGAATTTGCGTTCCTTTTTGTAGCGCCTCTTCTCTACGTTCTTCATGCTGTTTTAGCAGGAACAAGCTTCATCGTGATGAATCTTGTAGGTGCGAAATTAGGCTATGCCTTTTCACATGGAGCGATTGACTACGTTCTTCACCACTACGTAAGTGGTCTTGGATCTGGAAGAATGTGGGTTCTTATACTGGGCCCCGTTTATGCTTTCATCTATTACTTTACATTTAGAATCGCGATTCAAACTTTGAATCTCCCCACACCTGGACGTGAAGCAGATACAGAAACAATCACAAGTAGCAAAGTAACTTCACCTCTTGCTGGATCCCCCATTGCTGTTCAACTCGTGAATGCTTTTGGTGGTGCTGAAAACATCAAGACACTCGACGCGTGTATCACTCGATTAAGAGTAGAAGTTAACGAAATCTCAAAAGTTGACCAAGGAGCGATTAAGTCTCTTGGAGCAGCAGGAATCATCGTGGCAGGTAATGGCGTTCAAGCGGTGTTTGGAACAAAATCAGACAACTTGCGTTCCGACATGAGTGCTTACTTAGCAACAATTTAAGTTATACTTTAATTGTTTGAATTATATTTTTCCTAAAGATTTCATTTGGGGCGCAGCTACGGCTGCGATCCAAATCGAAGGTGCCGCTCGAGAGGGCGGCAAAGGCCTTTCTCAATGGGATGTTTTTTGCCAAAAAAATCCAGATAAAATTTTCGAAGCGGCCACTCCCGAGATCGCCTGCGATCATTACCATCGCTACAAAGAAGACATTCAACTCATGAAACAATGTGGCCACAACGGCTACAGGCTTTCTATTGCGTGGACTCGCATCTTTCCAAAGGGATTTGGAGAGCTCAACAAAGAAGGTGTTGCTTTCTACCGCTCTCTTTTTGAAGAACTCCTCAGTAAAGGCATTGAGCCCAACGTGACTCTTTACCACTGGGATCTTCCAGAAAGCTTGGCTGAAATAGGAGGATGGGAGAACAAAGACGTTATTCAATACTTTGTCGAATACGCCTCAGAATGTTTTAAGAGCTTTGGCGACCTTGTGCGAAAATGGGTCACATTTAACGAACCCGGATGGTCCACGCTTCAGGGGTACATGACTGGTCTTCACCCCCCCTGCATAAAAGATCCTAAAAAAGCCCTTCAAGTATCGCACAACATATTAGTTGCTCACGCAAAAACCACAGAAGTTTTTCGCTCTCAAAAAAAAGCTGGAGAGATTGGAATTGTTCTTAACATGTCTCCTATTTATTCAGTAAGCACAGATACTGCCGATCAAAAAGCCACCCTTCTTGCCGATGGAATATTAAATCGATGGTTTGCTGAACCGGTTCTTGTTGGAAATTATCCCAAAGATATTTGGGAGCTTTACGAAAGCTGCGAGCTCTTGCCTAAACACACGACGGAAGAGCTTCAACTCATCCAAAAAAACTTAGTCGATTTTATAGGTGTGAATTATTACTATCCACACTACGCAAGTTCAGACGCTCCTGAATCCATCTATCACTTAAATACGAGTGGAAAAAAAGAAGAAGACTGCAAGTTCGCCATCAAAAACATTTTTCGTTTCGTCAAAAACCCTCAAGGTAAATTTACAAATTGGGGTTGGGAGATTCACCCTCAAGGCCTCACTGAATTACTTGAGAGAATTCATCACTATCGCCCTAACATTCCAATCTATGTAACTGAAAATGGAATTGGTTTAATCGAAAACCTGAACGAAAAACAAATTGTCGACGACCAAGAAAGAATTGATTTTGTTCGAGAACATCTCATTGCTGCTCACAAAGCATTACAAAATGGAGTGAACCTAAAAGGCTATTACATGTGGTCGCTAATGGATAATTTTTCGTGGATTAATGGATACAAGAAAAGATACGGGTTTTTATTTATCGATCGTAAAACGCAAAAGAGATATCTTAAGAAAAGTGCTTATTGGTTTAAAAAAGTTTCTGAAGATAATGGATTTTGAGATAGCCGCGCACGCCGAGGGGAACTCGGCGCGCATCCAACGTACCGCATTTGAGCACAGCTCTACGGGTTTGCCTTTGAATCGACATCACAACATGCTCGGCTCGCAAACTCGTTTCAAGACAACACCGGAAATTTCCTCCTCCACCCCGGTGCTTTATTCACAATCATAAATATCATTATGTAATTGAAACCTAATGAATAAAAGTTAATTCAGGTTATTAACACAAAATTCATAATCGTAAATAAAAAACGCTCAAAAAAAACCTAGTAACCAATTTTTTTTCGAGAACTTTTCAACTCTCCGTGCTTTTTCTTGTTTTCCTTTTTTTTGATCCTTGAAGCCTTTGTAGGCCTTGAGGGCTTGCGAGGCTTTTCTTTAAAAAAAGCTCGCTCTAAATATTTTTTTAATTTATCAACGCAATTTTTTTTATTTCGGATGAGATCCCTGAACTCATCAC
>JBILWH010000013.1:0-13391 GCA_044370015.1 Bdellovibrionota bacterium
CAATGCATTATTCATGCAGCAAGTGGCGCCCCATGCAGGCCTTTTTGGAACAGCTTCGGGAGTTTGGAATTGGCTTTTGTTGATGAAAAATTGGCAGTCAAGTGAGCTTATTGGCCCCAAAGTAAAATATTACTTTACTCCTCAACATACACATCGTTTTTGGTGTGGATGGGATCGCCCTACAGGTCAAGATACTCAAGCTGGTAAAGGGGCTTCGTCAGACACCGTTCTTGGTCATTTAGGTTATACGGGAACTGCTCTTTGGTGGGATCCTGCTCTAGATTTGGGCGCGGTTCTGTTGACCAATCGAATTTATCCCTCGCATCAAGAAGCCTCTATGGAAGAAATTCGTCATTTGCGAGTAAAATTCTTCTCTCTTCTCTGGCAAAATAATAGAAGAGAACTATGGAAAGCTTTAGCAGATCAAAAATCTTGGACTTAACTTCAGTTGGAATTCAAAAAAACTTTGGAGAGCTTCCCTGGGTTCATTTCTTAGCGATTGGTGGAACGGGAATGGGTGCTCTTGCTGGACTCTTTAGAAACGCAGGCGCAAAAGTAACAGGAAGCGATGGTCCTCTGTATCCTCCCATGAGTACTTTTTTAGAGGCTCAAAATATTCCTTTAAAAGCAGTTTTTGCTCCAGAAAACTTAAGTGGATCAGCATGGGGCTTTGATGAGAAATACCCCGATCTAGTCATTGTAGGAAATGCTATTTCACGAACAAATTTAGAAGCTCAGGAAATGGAAAAGCTTGTTGTGAAGGGGCTTGTTAGGAAAATGAGTTTTCCCGAGGCAATTGGTCGCTTTGTGATTGATCAAAGAGAAAGTTTTGTTGTTGCGGGAACACATGGAAAAACTACGACCACTTCTTTGTTGGCGTGGGCTTTTGAGGTTTTGGGTAAAGATCCTGGATTTTTTATTGGAGGAATTCCTAAGAATTTTGAATGTGGCTCGCGTTGGGGTTCTAGTGTTTTTGTGAGTGAGGGGGACGAGTACGATACCGCTTATTGGGATAAAGAATCCAAGTTCCTGCACTATCGTCCCTCATGGGTTGTTGGAACGGGAATTGAATTTGATCATGCGGATATTTTTTCAACTGTGGAGCAAATTGAAAATAGTTTTTTAAAGCTTGCGCAAATCACCTCTCAGGGATGGTTATTGGTAGATCAGTTGTCGGCGCCTCGGCCTACAAGTGTTGAAAAAATTGCAGTGAGTTTGAAGTCCCAAAATAAAAAAGTTTTTCGTTACGGAGAAGATCCTGATTCAGATTATTGCCTTTTAAGTTGGGAGCGGGCGTCTCTCCCTTGGAATAAAAAAGAATATGGTTTGAAATTTGAAGTTCGTGCGCAGGGAGAGAAAGCAACCTTTTTTAGTCCGATGTTGGGTAAGCACAATCTTTTAAATGCATTGGGTAACTTAGGTGTTCTTCATGCATCTGGACATTTAAAGAAGTTGAGTGATTTTCAGGAGGTTTTGAGAACCTTTCGAGGGGTGGCTCGTCGTCAGGATATTTCATTTGATTCTGAATCTTATGTTGTAATGGATGATTTTGCTCACCACCCCACTGCTATCAAGGAAACAATCGCCGCTGTTCGAGAAAAGTATCCCTCTTTTGAAGTCGCTGCTTTTTTTGAGCCTCGCTCTGCGACTTCTGCTCGAAACACTCTTTATGCGGATTTCGTAAAATCTTTCAAGCAAGCTCATGCTGTCTTTATTCAAGAGCCGACCAAGTTAAATGTTCCTGAAAATGAGCGTTTAAAAGTTCAGGATCTTGTAAAAGAATTGGTGGGTAAAGGTGAAACGAACGTAGCTGTTGGTAAAAAAACAACTGAGGAACTCATTGAGGAGTTTTTAAATTGGAAAAAATCTAAAACCAAGGTAGTGGCTCTCGTGATGTCTAATGGGGCTTTTGGGGGCCTCACCAAAAAACTAGCTCTATTGAAGTAGCTTCTTTATGATGACGTCAATCAACATCTACGTGAAAAATAAATCTCGTAAGAAATCTTTTTCTGGTCAAGCAACAATTGAATATTTGTTGCTGACAGCTTTGGTTGTTGGTCTTTTGCTTAGTATTTACCAAAAACAAGTGAAGGCTCTTTTTTCAAACTTTACGAGCCGCAGAACACAGTACACAGATGTTGTTCAACAAAAAAATCTAGGAATACCCTTGGCTTGGTTTAGTGGGAAAGCTGGAAGATTTGGTGACAACCAAGGTGGGTTAAATAGTGGATCAAGGACAAACGCTGGAGGTGATAATGAGGGAGCCGATGGAGAGGCAACTGCTGGTCTGAATAATGGGGGTGTGAATAGCGGTAATACAGCCGGAAGAAACCCTCAAAATAAAAAAAGTGGATCAGACGAAGACGGCGGTGAAGGTCCCGATGCTATGGGAGGAAGCGGTCGCTCTGGAGCAAATGCAGGTGCTTCACCCAACTCACTTAATTTGACTAATTCAGGATTGGGCAAAAATAAAGGAAGAGGAAAGGGTGGCGGCCAAGGTGAAGGTGATGTTGAAGGTTCTGATTCTGATGATGAGACGTCTGGAAGCCGAGGTCGTCGAAGATCTGCAACAAATATTCGAGGAGAGGGATCTTTGGGAGACAAAGAAAAAAATAAATCTAAAAAACAGGATGAAGCAGAAGCGGTTAAAGACAATACTAAGTCAACAGACAAAGAAGCAGATGAAGAGCTAAAAAAACAAAAAGAATTGTATGGTTCTAACAAGGGGAAGAATGTTCAAGGAGGTTGTTCCAAAATTGATCTAACAGCCCTTATGAAAATTGCTGTTATAGTCGGATTGCTCTTTGTTATTTTTGGAATGCTTTTCCAAAAAAGAGGCGATGGGCAGGATTAAAGAGCCTTAATAAGTCTTTCACGCGTCTCCGTTTGTCGATCTTTTGATCAGATTTACTCAAAAAAAGCGCTAAGTCTTTAATTTTTCGCAAGTTTTTGAAAGCAGTGAAAACGAAATTTCTTCATTTAAAGAGCTTTTTCTGTTAAAATCCACCATCCCCATGATGCAAGTTTTAAGATCATCAGTGTTCCGTCGTATTGTTTCTGCTTTTATCGTTTTTTCGATCATTGCTTCCGACATTCATCCTCTCTTTAGTGGGCGGGTTTTTGCCCATGCAGCAGATGCAAAGGGAACGCAAAGCTCTGCTGAAAGTACAACGGCTGAAGAAAAGCTAGTTGCAGATGCAATTGAAAATCTAGATAAAGCCATTGAAATTTTTGATTCAAATTCATCGGCACAGTTGACAGAGGATTTGAGAAAATCTCGGATACTCGGATTACGCGGTCAGCGTTTTGAGATTTTTGATTCTGAGGGAAAAGTCGCTCGGTCGATTCTTTTTAATGGAGAAACGCCTGTTAACCTTAGTTCTTTTATCCCTCCTGATTTCAATTCTTCAGTCAAGTACGGTCAAAATGAGCAGGGCGAGTTTGCACTTAAAGTTTACGATAAAGATTTGTTGAAGGGACAATTTGTGATCCCCGAAATCAAAGTTAAGAGTATTATTTTTGATAACGATTTTGTTCTTGTTCTTGATACCGCGAATGAAATCCATGCCATGGATCATGCTTTTGTCAGAAAGCAGTTCTTGAAATCACCTTTGCCAATTGTTGACTCTGTTAAGCTTTCAACTCTTCCACAGAATTTATCTATGGAGTGGGTGACGCCTACAACAGACCTTCCTTCCTTGCCTGAATCGATGAAGTCTTATGAGAAAGCGCTTTTTCGAATGAAGAATTTGCTCGTTTTTGCTGATAATGGATCTGCTGAGAGAAAGCTTCTTGCAAATATCGATCGAGATGCTTTGGGAATGCTTGTTTTTGCTAGGTTGAGTTCTCTGGCGTTGCTTCTTCCTTCTGAGGGCCCGTTTGATGCAAATTTGTTGGTGGAACAACCAGCGGAGAGAAAATCTTCAATTGATAAAGTACCTACACTTGCCAAGCTTGCTGCAGATCCTGAAATTCGAAAGAATGCGGCTTCTTTACAAAAAAACCTCGAAGGCCATGGATTGCTTGATGCTTTGTATTCAATTCCTAGTTCAACGCTTGCGGATTTAATTGGAAGAGCCTCACAGAGTGATGGTTTAAGAAAAGAATTCAATCTTCCTGAAGCAGAGCGATCTCGCTTTGCTTTTCGCTATGATGAAGTTTTAAAGAATCATGCAGCACTTGTTGAAAAACAAAAAAAAGAATCTGGAATAGATATAGAAGCTCCTGAAAAAGTTGAATCTCAAATGAGAGCAATTCGAGAAGCTGTTTGGAAAAATTTGAGAACAGCTTTATCTCCTTCAAATCTTTTTAAGGTGGCTGGACTTGTTGGTTTAGGGGGAATTGCAACAGCTTCCTCTCCCGATGCTTTTTTGTTTCAGGCGCGAATTGCATTCTATGACAAACTTTCTAATTTCATAGATATTTTTAAAAACCATGATTACGCAGATGTTGCGATTCTTAGTACGCTTTGCCTTTCTTTTCTTGTTCCTGTCACGAATTTAATTGGAAGAGCTTTGGACAAGTTTGGCCCTTCATCCTTAAGAGGTGTGGGTGTAAAAAGAGCCCTAGGAACTTTGGGTATGAGAATTTACTCTCTGACGATGCCTCTTTTTATTCACGGGTTGGCACGTGTTTTAAAACAGCCCTTAATGACAGAGGCTATGCGCCATGGAATTAATCCTTTTACTTTGATCCGATTGAAAGAGTCTGACCCTGTTGGAAAGCAGCTTTTAAATGAAGGTTACGAAAAGAGTCCTCAGAAATTAAGAATTGGTTTTGGAAAAAAATCGACTCAAGAAACAAGAGAGCGCGCTCTTCAAATTATGGCCAATGAAAAACGCCGCAGTCTCTCTTTGTCAAGTGCGATTGCTTTTCAAATTGCTGCAGATTCTTATGGTCAAGATCCATCTCTTGTAGCGGCTCTTGCTAGCTTGAGGCTTGAAGATATTAACGAAGTAAAACTGAAGGAATTAATTAAGGATAAAGAATTTCGTTCTAAGTGGCTTTATTTAGGTCAGGAAATATCTGCAGAGTTAATATCTTTGAAACAAAAAGAAGGCCTTGCAGATCTTCAAAATCTTTCGAAAGAAGAAATTGGAGTTCTTTTTGAACGAGCTAAATTTATTTGTGAAAAGCTAGAAAGAATGTCCTCTCTTCATAAAAATTTAGTTTTTGCGAGATCTTCTTTTAAGAATTGGTATCAAAGTCAGCTTCGCGAGTTTTCTACTTATGGGTTGGACGCAGTTGCTTTCCTAAAGCATGGACACCCTAGTAACTTTGTGACAAATCTTTTTTATACTCAATTCTCAGCTGATGTTGCCTTGAGTGTTTGGCAGATTCCGTTTTTTGGAACTCGTGCAGATTTAGCTAACACAAAAGCCCTTGCAGCAGATCCTCATGGTTTTTTCTGGACAAACAAAAACCATCTTGGAGATATGGTCGATCAAGTTCGCTTGTATAATATCAATGCTCCTTCAAGCTATGCACTCGCTTACGATTACAAGGGGGCTCAAAACGCAGAAGAGTCTCTACCTGATTTAGATAGGTTAATGAGTGAGGGACTCGAGCGCCAAGAGAGTCCTTTTTCAACTCTTAGCCGTTGGGCAAGAAACGCTGCGGATTTAAGAAAGCAAAACTATGGATTTTTCTTCTGGAAGACATTTAAGCGACGTCTATTCTCGATACAAAGTTATTTTCTTTGGGGAGTTACAACTCGCTGTCTTTCGACAGATCAATCCATTGGTCAATCTTTTCTTGCTTCGACATGGGCCTATTTTATGGCTCATTGGTATTTTGGTCTTTTGTGGGATTTTGCTAACAACGGCCAAGATGCTGCTTTACAAGAAATTGCTACTCGGACAGAGGTTTTTTCAACTAAAAAAACAAAACTTTTAAAACTTTTGCGAGAAGGAAGTTCTACGGGTGAGCTTTTATCAAAAACTATAGATCTTCTTGATTCTTACGCAGAAAATACACTTCCAAAATCTGCTAATGAAAGTTTAAAGTTAATTCGAACTCAGAGTTTACAGCTCAATCAAAAATATTTGGAAAACAAAGAAAACATTCAAGAAACAGAATATCGCTTACGTTTGGAGCAGGCTCTGGCGGAAGTGCATGACGTTATTTTTGCAAACTATGAAAAAATTGGAGATTCCGAAAGAGCTGTGATTCAAGCCCGAAAGGTAGAGGCTCTTGATAAAGTTATTTCCTCTGCGCAGGTAGAGTTAAATGCTTTATCAAAAGATCTCCCTCATGAGGTTCGATTGAATGCTTTGTCACTTCTTCAGTTTAGTTTAAAAAATCCAAACTTCGGAAATGCGTATAATTCCAAGATGAATAAAATGATTACATTCTTTTTTGCTTGGACGACGACTCTCTATGGAACGTATCTATTTGCGCACAGCCAGGTCAATCAACCATGGCTTGCTAAAGCGGCTATTGGTACTTTAGAGGGAATCGGGCTCTATGTTTTAGCTTTCCACGGTCAAAAAGCTTTTAACTATGTTTGGGATAATGGAAAAGAACTTGTTTCAAAAAAAGTAGAAGGTTTGAAAAAATTAGGGGCCGCGCTAGGGTGTATTTCCCTTTTACGAGGCCCCAAAAAATAAAGAACTAATTCTTAGAGGTAGTATCCATTTTTGCGGAGGACTTCTTCTGCTTCAGCGATACTGCTAAAGTCTGTAGGCCAGACATCTAGCATTCCAGGGTCCTGCATTTGTTGAAGGATGTATTTTACAGCTTTAATCATATGCGGTGATTTTAATTCTTGTCTGTAAATTTTATAGAGACCTTCAATATAGCGAATGTTGTCGATAGGCTCGCCTTTTACACACCAAAAACGACCAAAGCCGCCATCTGGACGAATAGGGCCTCCTGTTGCTCCATACTCAGCTGTGTGAAAGAAATGTTGATCGTTGACCTTTTTTTTATCTGCAACAATGTAAGTTTCGTCTTGAGCAAGAGTTATGCCCCCTTCTTGATATTGAGAAAGAGAACCAGCAAGCATCAACTCCATTGCGTAGGGAAGCCTTGCTCCTTGCGTGCTGCAAAATGAAAGGGCAAATCCAGCATCATAATAAGTTTTTCCCGGAGGAGAGGGAATCCATTTCAAATTTGGCTGAGGATTTATCCATTCTTCGTATGTGTTGCTATAGAAAAATGTAAAGAGTTGTTCACCTAACACGCGAGCTGCATATTGAATTTCTCCAGACTTTGAAAAGGTCTGTGTTTCACCCGAACGATAGTTCTGTAGTGTAAGGGTGATGTTGACTCCACCAGGATAAGCCACACTCACATTGCCATAGAGAACGTAGTCAACCTCCATCATTGCTTGAATGGCAGCATCCAGAGAAAGTGTTTGACCTGTTTGTCCGGCAACAGCAACAGCATGAGTAAGTAAAGGGCTTGCAGAGAATCTAATTTTTTTGTTTCGAATTCCATAATGACCAATTTGTTTATCGAAACTTGCTTTTAACAAACCTTCTAAGCTACCAGAAATTCCTTCATAAGCATCTTGAACGTGCTGACGATGAACTTGATCAAAAGTGAGAAGAGTTCTTGCAAGAACAGGGGCGAGGCGAGCAGCATCTTGCCTTGCAAGAAGCATGGGATTTAAAAGAGTTTCACTAAGTTCACCCCAAAGCATTTTTCGGACTGAATCTCGAGTTTGAGAAATTGTATAATCAAAATTTGCAAAATCAGCCCCTTGAGTAAACACAATTTGAGGCCAAATATTGAATCTATCTTTTTTGGCCGTTGCAAAATCTCGAGCAAGAGCGGTGAAATGCAATATGAAAATTCCTAGGCCAGTGATTGTGATTGATTTAAATTTTTTCAAAATATCCCCCTATACAAGAGCAGCTCAATGCTGAGACTCCTCACACCATATGCTCCCAAATTTGCTTATAGACGCGCAAAAATTAAGAATCAAGTTTGTCTTGTTGAGTCTAACGCTAGAGCAAAAACATTAAAGTAAAATTAAGATCATTCTAAAATTAACGAAGTAAGGAGAGACATGATTTCTTCATGATTTCAGCCGCCTTGGGGGCAATTTCACGAGTCGCCTGATAAGCAAAATAGTTCTCAATCGTTTCAACAAGTTCTTTGATGGCGCTCCGAGGAGAGGCCCTTTTGGTGTAGTGCTTGGCCATCAAGTGGTCTAAGAGCGAATCTCTTAGGGAATCTTCAAGTTGAAGATTTTTTTGATTCTTTGTGTTAACGTTTTTTACTGTTGAAGCAAAATGTTGCTTTAAAATTTCACGAAAGTCCTCTTGAGAATAATAAAGAACAGGAATCACTTCAAAACGGTCAATGAGGCTTCTGACAAGACCCTCATCTGCCGCACGTTTCTTAAGTTTTTCGATATCGATAGTGATTTTTATGTCTTGCGGATTTGTTTTTGCCACTTCTGCAGCAAAGCCCATAGACTTGCTACCTTCAGCACTTTGCTCTTCTATAAGTGTTGATCCAGAGTTGGTCGCGGCACAAGTAAAGGTTCTACTTAGATCTACGCTAATTTTATTGTGGTCTCCGGTGTTTTTGCCGTAGTTGATATCGGCTCGGATTTTTTTGTCATCGAGAGTGCTGTTTAGAGCAATGATGATGTCTCGAGGAGCATCGCCTAATTCATCGAAGAAAAGAAGTGAATAGGGATTTTTAAGAGCAGCACGAGCGATGTCGCTGTAGAGCATTTCTCGATCAGTATAGGCACTCAATGGAATTCTTACATAGGGGCGGCCAAGCGCTTCGGCTATTGATTGTACCGTAGTGCTTTTTCCAAGTCCGTAGGGGCTAATAAAGAGTAATCGGCCATCTGATTTATCGGAAATTCGAGAACGAGTGACAGAACGAATAAGAAAGTTTTTTACGCGTTCTTTAACTTCGCTAAAGCCGACCACGTGGCTGAGAGATTCATCGATATGTGTGAGCTTTGAATCTAGATCTTGTATCGCAAAATTTTGAACGTTGTATCCGTAAAGTCTTGAAGCAACTTCAAGAACATAATCTTTATTGTTTTCAATCATTTCAAAATCTAAACCATCATAAGCCGCTTCGGCGTAAAGACGCTCTAGGAGTCTTGCGGCACGACTCAAAGGTTCTCCTGTAGAATCAAACTCAATGGCGACATTGCTAATGTATCCCAAAAGTTCAGGGCTCAGTTCAGGTTTGTTATAAGCCTGCATCCATCTTTGAATTTTTAGAGGAACATCTTTTTCTGCCACTGGTGGAAGCTGCCATTGGGGAAGTCGCCTTGCTAAGTCGGGACGAGCAGCAAGTTGGGTGTAATTATCACCTGTTGTTGTCGCAACAATTTTTAAATAGCCCTTTGAAAGAGGTGTGAGGAGCGAGTGAAAAACATCGTTGTGGTTTCCGGAGTGAGTGCCTTGACCTACAAGCGAATGAATTTCATCGATAAAGAAATAAATTCTTTTACCATTTTTACTTCCCCATTCTGCATATTTGACAATCGCCTCGATTTTACTCTCAAGTGTTCCAACGTATTTGGAACCGCTAGAGATTTCAGAGGCTGAAAAGTGATAGATTTCTACTTCTTCAGCGCTGACGCCTTTATCTATAAATTCTCCACTTAGTAGACTTCGAGCAAATGCTTCAAGGAACGTCGATTTTCCGCCTCCTGATTCACCCGTCACAACAACACTTCCGCCAGTGTCGGAGAAAAGGGGAATTGCGAGCGCTCTAAAATCATCTGCTACGTATCCAAAATCAGGAATTTCAGAGGCTTCATACTTACGAGCAAACTCAGCTAAAACCTTGTTTGCAGGCATGTTTCCGTTTCCGGTATTGATAGAGGGAATGCCGCTTGCGCCTCCTACTCCTTTATTGGAGCTTTTCTTAAAATTCTTTTTTGAGCCATGGTTTTCGTTTGAAGAGGGAGAATCTTTAGCAAGGTTGTTAACGCGAGGGTGTGATTCAGAGACCCATTCTTTATTTTGATTATCAACAAACGCAAATCGAGGGTGATATTTACTTAATCGAGTAAAATCTGGGTAGTCGATTAAATTTTCAAAAGAAAAGGAGGAGGGATTTTCGAGATCAATAAAAAGGAGGCTCGAGTTTGTTTTTGCTTCAATTAGGATGTCTGATTTTGTGTCGTAGGTATAAGTAAAGTTTAATGGAATTCGTTTTGTGGCCACGACGCTGATGCCTTTAGAGTTAACAATCCAAGGATGTCCGTCGTTTAGGCCGACTGTCTTTTGTCCAAAGCCCACGGCAGCAATTATTGTGAAATCAACTTCATTAAAGCCAATAATCTCGTAAGAGAAGCTTTTAATGTTTTGTCCTTTGAGATCTGGAAGGCTTCGAACGGCATCTTCAAATTTAAAGAAATGGCCATCTTGAGTCATGATTGCCAAGTGATTGCGGGTGATTGTATTTGAGTTTTTAACACCCTCTGTCCACATAATTGGAACCGCTTGAGCGGGGCGGGTTTGAAGCACAAGAGGGGTTTCAGTTGTTTTGCCTAAAACTGTATCAGTCGAGCTCTTTCCAGTTTGAGAAGTGCTTTCGGGAAGAAGAAGGACTTCTTCTTCGCCAATAGAAATAGTTTTTTCTTTGAGGGCTAAGTTGCCTGTGGGAGGCATGTAATGAATCTCACCATCAACGATGGCCAATCGAGCACCGTTAGTGAAATAGTAATAAATAGGTCTATATTTTCCTGCTAGGGAAAGATTAGTGTAAGACAAAACAGCAGCAACGATTAAGAACTTCAGCACCCTCATTTTTGCACCAATACTCCTTTTTAAAGTCCTAAGAAGTCATATCGAATTATGTTGTAAATGAGGCCTTAAATAGTTTGTCAGAGAAGGATTTTTAAAGAGTACCTAGTTTTGAGTATTTAAAGAATAAAGCATAAGGGTAAGCGATAAGTTCGTTAAATATAGAACGGAAACCAGCGCTTGAGCTCCACCATGACTGAGGATCGTAAGAATAAGGTTTCGCAGGAATAATTCCAATCTTGACTTTATTTTCGAAGGCTAAATTAAAAAGAAGTTGAGAGCGCTTTGAGTGGGAACCCTCTGAAAAAAGATTAAAAGAGTTTACATTTACAATATTTTCTTCAAAGTATTTCTTGAGCGCCAAAGCCGAGGTGTAGGTACGATCTTTAATGGATCTTGGTCCGGGAACGGCGGTAATATTTTTTCCGGGTATTCCAAGCTTTGTGAGACTTGAAGCTCCTAAGTTAGCATGGGTTTTAAAATTCGATAAAAAAGAGCCGCTATCTAGTGGACCGCCCGTAACGTATATATGGTCGTAATTGTGAAGACGAAATTCATCGAAGGCTTGTTTCAAGCTATCGTCGTTCAGCCAGCCTTCAACAACGAGGATTTTGCTGTCGAGGCGTTCAGTAGGAGCTAAAAACGGATAAGTATTTTTCAAAAGAAAGGTAAAGCAACAGATAGCTGAAAAGATTCCAAGTAGCCAACCTTTCCAGCTTAGACCCCAGCATTCTCTTTTTTTAAGTAAGCCAAAGAAAAATGTGGATTTGTTTTTTTTTGCTTTCATATTGCAATGACTCTTAGGCTAAATGAATTTTTTTAGAATCTACGTTTAGTCCCCAAAAGCAAATGTCGTGAGGAGAGTTAGATATTTTTTCTTTCTTTTCAAGCTGAAACAGAAACTGATTGAAATCGTCTTTAAAGGAAGTTTCTGAGGTTTTTGTTTTGATATTTTTGAAAAAGTCTTGAGGAAGACTTCGGTTTAAAAAAAATAAACGTGTTCCTGGATCGAGTAAGAGATTCTTTCTTTCTTTGATTGGCTCATTTCTCACAAAAAGGGTAGGGCTTTCACCTAAATAAGACTCACTCCATTTAAGTGTTGTGATGTGAAGATGAGCGATAAAAATTTTAGATTTTGAATCGTTGGCTAGATCCAACTCTTGGGTGATTTCTTTCAGGGCTTGTTCGGGAGTCTTATCCCCTTGATCAAAAAAAGCTCGACCCTGTAAAAGTAAATAAGCCTGAAACAAAGTTGAGCTCAGACCATAGGATTCGACATTGAAATAAAAAAACCAAAGACTTGTTTGCTTGCTGTTAAGAAAAAAATCGAAACCTTCTGCTCTGTTTTGTTCCCCAGGTATAAAACGACTTAGAAATTCAATGCCTTGAAGTTGAGGGAATCGATTTTTGGAAACAAGATTTTGAATTTGTTTAGCTATTTTTTCTGTGGCAGAAAGATCTTTTTGTAAACTTAGAAGTTTTGTTTCAAGTTTCTTAAGACGTTGTTCTAATTCTTGGGGATTACTAAGGCCCATGTTTATATTATGGCCTAGGAGCTTTGAATCCTCCAAGCGGTAATTTCCTCATTATTCACTTCATCTAATTTAAATTCGAACTCGGGCTTGGAGCCTAAAACTTGACTGATATGATCGATCTCAAAGGGGTCACTGCTACATATGGAAATAAAAACAATTCCCTCTTTTGCTTTTAACTTAAGGGCTTGAGTGATGATCTTTTCCTGAATTTTGAAAAGCTCTTTGTCCGATGAATGGCTCCAGTCTTCCATGAGGATGTCAGGACGAGACGCGAGAGTTCCAAGCCCCGTGCAGGGCAAGTCAGCAAGGAGAATGTTCCATTTTTTTGGCGGATTAAGAGCCTCTGGAATTTGTTCCTCCGTCCAGTCGTGAATGATTGTTTGTGCTTTCTCCAAATTCCAAGCTTTCAGATTTTCTTTAAGCCTTTCGATGCGTTTAAACTTTGAATCAACTGCGACAATGTTTTCAAAATTAGATTTATGACTAAGAAAAGTCATAAGCCCGATGAGCTTTCCTCCGGGTGCTGCACACATATCCAAAAAATTGAGAGGAGATTTTTGAATAGAAGTCTCAAGGTTGGAGGCTATCCATTTTATCAGCTCATAAGAACCTTGGCTTAGAGCAAGAGTTTCTCCCACTACGAAGTTCTTAAGATCGGTAATTTCGAAGTTTTTATTTTTGTTTAAAACAGAGATCCCAGCGGAAGGTCTTGAAGCGATTTTTTGGGAAAAGCGCTTGCTAAGGCTAGGATAGTTTTTCCATCTTTCTAGAAGACTTGGACCTAGAAAGATTTCAGTGTTTTTTTCTACTTGATTTAAGATTTGATCTTTTTCTCTGAGAAGCTTTCTACAAAACGCGTTGCAAAGGGTAGCTGTATGTTGGCCAAATATTTTTTTGGAGCTTTCGACAAGGGCGTGGGTTAATTGGGGTGAGTTTTGAGCCTCTCGTGTGAGTAAAGAAGAAAAGGCAATTCTCAGCAGATCGATCATTCCGGGAGGTTTAAGTTTTCCTTTTAAAAAAGTTTTTAAAAAACTTTGAAAAAGATGCTCGTAACGATAACTCATCATAAGAAAATCAAAATCAGAGTTGCTAAGTTTTTGGGTCTTTCGATAATCATCGA
>JBILWH010000141.1:0-4572 GCA_044370015.1 Bdellovibrionota bacterium
GAGCAAGTTTTTCAATTTCTTTTAGACTTGTCAGCTCCTGAGGAGCTGTTTTTGTGGGGAAAGCGGGATTGAGTTTTTGAAACTCGTGCGCGGCTTCACTCCATGCATAGAGCAAGCATCCTGCTGCCATCGCAACGTTCATCGAAGGACTTTCGGGATGAGTGTCCAGGGTTGTGAGAGCGTGACAAAGAGAAAGTTCCTCATCACTCAGACCGTCATCTTCAGTGCCCAAAACAAGAGCCCACCTTTTTCCATCAAATTTTTTTTCTTTGAGTAAAGTTGGGTACTCGTAAAAAGGTCTTGAGTATCCGGAGTCTTTTTCTCGGATACGTGCGGTGGTTCCCAGCGCCCAATGGATTCCATCTAAAGCTTCTGCAAGACTAGTAAAGGTGAGGGCTTTTTGAAGGACTTTTTCACCCCGACAAGCCATAGCCCAATCTACAGGGCTTTGCTCGCGGGTGAAGGCGTCGGCTCCGAGGGGATCCCTTACAAAGCGTAATTCCTCTAAGCCAAAGTTTGACATGACTCGCGCCAGTGCTCCGATGTTTCCTTTTGCGCGTGGTCGCACAAAAATCACAATCGGTTTAGAATGAACCATAGGCCCGCATCATGAAACTTTATGGTGTAAGGGTCAATGAAAAATATAACGCCGAACAGAAGAGGGATATGCGCTCAATTATTAAAAACTTATCTCAAACAGCTTGGTTTGTAGATTACGATGGAACGCTTTGCCCTCATCAAGAAGTTTGGGAAGAGCGTGTTTACGATTCACAAGAAATTTCTGCAGCCGTGAAAAATCTTCAAAAAAAAGTTCAGGGCTTTTTTTGGAATACAGGTCGAAGGCCAGAATCTTTGGCATCCGTGAATGAGGAATTTAAGAAATTCCATGGTTTTTTTATTCAAGGCACTGTGTTTTGGAGTGCAGAAGAACAAAAAGATCACTTGATAGGAGTGGAATTTCCACAACATTTGAGTGAGAGTTTGCAAAATCAAATGGAGTTTGAGTCCCAATACAGGCTCGAGATCAAACCCACGGGAGCCCGTGTTGCGTGTCTTCGTAAAACTCAACGAAAAAATATTAAAAAATTTGCTGAGTCCTTACAGCTTGATCTGAGTGCGGGCTGGGAGTGGAGAGTAGGAGATCGAGGGGCAGAACTTTTACACATAGATTATTCCAAAGGAACGGCCCTTCATTATGCCTATGAAAAAAAAATGATTCCAGAAGCGGCCGTACCAGTCGCTATTGGCGATGACTATTTTGATCGAGCGGCTATGGAATACGCTTTGGAGCGAGGGGGCTATGCGATTTTAATAGGAGAAGGTTGCGGCTGGATTACGGAAGTTCCGCACAAATCTTCGCAGGTTGTTTTCTTTAGAGAACCAAAAGATTTTCTACAATTTATAAAAGCACTCTAAAATAAGCCACAGGCTAAATTATAATTTAAAGTTTGCACAACCTTTTTTTCGAGTGCTGAGAGAGCTCGGCTCAATATCGTAAATCACTTTTTTCTCGTAACGCGACTCACTAACAAAAGTATATTCCCCAATTGGGATAGGAGACCCAAGTGCAACAGCTGTTGCATCATCTTTTGCGTATTTAAGTAATATGGGAACAATCTCTTTACCGCGATTTGCAGGCTGAATTTTCTCAGCATAAATTCGAAGTTCTGAAGCTCTATCAGAATCGAATTTTTCTCTCGCCGATGTATGCGATGTTTGCCAAGAGTCCTCTGACCATGATCTTGTTCGTTCTGTAGCTTTACTCTGCTTGGTGACGGGATCTTCAGTTAAATTTTTCTTTGCTGTGCTTAGAAAGCTTATAGCTTCCTCTCTACTGCGAGTAAAATCAATATCTTTAGCGATTGAGTCCATACGGTGTCCTTCGATAATTGGCCTAGTCGTTCTACCATATTCGTCTGTATTTCTTTTGCTACTTAGATAAATTCTTTGCCCATAGAAGGTTCCATTCATATAAGTGTTATAAACGTTTAGAGGATCGTCATAAGTTATAAAGTTGTAGCCATTGATATTGGGATTAACGGTTTTAACTATTGGTGAATTCTTATCTTTTTGTTTATAAAAATACTTCAGAGTTTCACTCGGAGCTAAAGAATTATAAGTAAAAAGATCAACTTGAACAGGATCAGTCTTTGGTTGATTTTTTGTATATAAGTCTGCAAAATTTGAGGCGAGAGAGCCCCCAAGTGAGTGTCCCGTAAACAACAGGCGCCTACCTGGAAAAAGAGCGGCAAATTTATTGAGCGCTTCTTTGTACTCCGGGTTGAGCGAATTATCATGGAAACCTTCAAAAGCATCCTCAATCCCGGTGTTGATTGCGTCCTTAACTTTCTTAGCAATATCAGTGAGTGGCTTTATAGGTGATAAGAGCTCGGACATATAGTCCCCACCGCGATTTCGAAAATTCTGAATCCAGTTATCCATTGTCGATGACCCCTTTACAGCAATTATCGGAGGTAAGTTTGGCTCAAGCGGGCTATAAGCAACGGTGAACATTTTACATTTGTCGATAGGAATTTCTTCTTTAACTCCCGAGTTTACACAGGCAAAACCTTCAATTCTATATCCATCCATTACAAGTAAATCCTGTAAGCAGGGGTCTAGTTTAGATACATAATCAGGGTCTTTAAAACGAAAGAACCCTGGAATGTTTGGATCCTTAACAATCATAGTATTTAAAATGGACTTATTTTTCTTTAGATAGTCAAAAAGATCGTAAGATTTTTTACTACCTAAAAAAGCGAGATCTACTTTTTTAGCTTGATCCCTTTTTTGTTCAATCGGTGATTTAGGTGTTTTTTTTGGATTAGGTGAATGAGTCTCTTGTGCGTTGAGAATTTGAAAAAGAAAAATTAAAGAACCAGCAATTGCTAACTGCGTAAAAATCAAAGGCCTCTTAAAGCCAGTAAATCTATGAAGCATATTTATAGATTACTTGAATTTGTAAAGCCGATTAATGACGAAATTAATTTTTTTTATTTAATTAATCTTCAGCGCTTTCTTCGCCCTCATCGGCAGCACTTGCCGCAAATCCACGGGTCATAGAACGAAGTTTGCGATTATTTTCGAGATCTTTTTGAGCCTCGATAGAAAAGCGAGTCCAAGGTTGAGCCTTAAGGCGTTTGAAGCCTATTGGCTCTTCAGAAATTTCGCAAACTCCGTACTCGCCTTCTTTCATGCGTTCAAGAGCGGCCATCACTTCGTTGCGAAGTTGATATTTACCGTCAAGTAAAATCTGAGAACGCTGCATGCCTTCTTCGTAGCTGCTGCGGTCGAATTCATCGGGAGCACCTTGTTCAGCGCTTGCGCCTTCTTCTTTGATTTCGCTTTCAAGAAGAGCAATTTCTTCTGTTAAAGCAGAGAGCTTTTTTTCAAGAGCTGCTTTGAGCTCTTTGAGTTCTTTTTGAGTGAGGCCAGAGGCATTAATCGGCATATATAATAGGTTTCTTTCTTTCGACATGCAGACATACCGCTCATTGACCCTTGCCGCAAGGTAAAAATAGGTTCTTTCAAATGAGGGTTCATGAAATGCTAACTCTTTGATTTTAAATCGATTTTAAGGGCTTTAGAGGCTTGTTTTAAGCCTCAGGGTTTCAATCCGATTATCAAAGTCCAAGTTGTTTCCAGAGGTAGTCGTAGCTGTAAATCCCTGTATCGTGGCCATCCGACCATTGAACACGAATGGCATAGTTGCCCACAGTTTCAATCCTCAAGGGCCCCACGTTTGGATCAACATCTTCCCTTTTAATTTTTCTTTGGCCCGTTCCCTCATCTACACAGGAGGCACAAGGGCACAAGAAGCGTAGATCCTTGAAGGTGATGAGGCTTTGTTTGGAGTTATTCCAAGTGATTTTCAAAACCTTGCCTTTTGGATTCGGATCTAAGTGAACAATTTGTGGGGGGCCTTCTTGGCTTAAGCCTTTTTCTTTTTTCTCAATTTCTTGAACGAGATTTTCTGCAACAGCAAGATATTTTTTCGCAAGTTCAGAGTCGGGTCGCGAGATAAGTACAGGCGTTCCCTTGTCGCTTTCGTCTACAAGTTTTCCATCAAGAGGAATGGAACCCAAAAGAGGAATATGTAAATCGCGAGAAATTTCATCGCCGCCTCCTGAACTGAAAATATGGCTTGATTTGCCACAGTGAGGGCAGAGGTAATCTGCCATGTTTTCGATAATTCCAAGAACGGGAACCCGAACTTGTTGAAACATTTGCAGCCCACGTTTTGCAATTTGAGTGGCAAGGCCTTGAGGAGTCATAACAATCACTGCGCCTGATAGTCTTACAGCTTGAGATATCGTGATTTGAATATCGCCTGTTCCAGGAGGAAGGTCGAGTAAAAGATAATCGAGAGTTCCCCATTCCACTTCAGAAAAAAACTGAGTCACAGCTTTTGAAGCCATTGGGCCACGCCAGATAATAGGAGTGTCCGCTCCTAAAAGTGCCATACTCATGCATTTGATTCCGTAGGCTTCCGGAGGTTGAACTTTTTCTCCTGCTTTTTGGGTAGGTGCGTCTTTTGTTCCTAAAATTTTAGGAACACTTGGTCCGTAAATG
>JBILWH010000142.1:0-4567 GCA_044370015.1 Bdellovibrionota bacterium
TATGAAACTTTTTTGCAAATTGACTCTTGTCTCTCTTTTTCTCTCTGCTTGCCAAAGCAACTTAAACCTTAAGGGACTCCAACCCGTGAGCGCCATCCCCCTTAAAGATATTCTTGGGCAGTGGTACGTGATTGAAACCATTCCTAGCCGTTTTGAATTAGGATGTGCCAACTCAATTGAAAACTATACTCTCCGTTCAGATAACAAAATCGACGTCCATTTCACTTGTGAAAAAGAAGGAGAAAAGACCCTTAAACTTTCTCAAGTCGCAACTATTCTAGACAACACAAATAATTCAACGTGGAGAATTCGTTTTTTACTTTGGGGTTTTATTCCTCTGCATTTTCCCTACGTCATCACAGATTTTGACAAACAAAAAGAATATGTTGTTGTGGGCTACCCCAGTCGTGAATACGTGTGGGTCATGAGTCGTACAAAAAGAATTGAAAAAACAACTCTCGAAAAGATTCACCAAAAATTAATCAGTGAAGGTTATGACTTAAACAAATTAGTTAAAGTTAAACAGAACTAATTAAAACTTTCGCCTTCGAAATCTTTAATCTCTACTTTGATTCCATAAAGTGAAATCACCACGTCGCGAATAAATTGGCCCATCGAAACGCTCAGCAAAGCTAGCGCTGTAAGAAACAAAGTTGCCGCTAGCTTTTCGACATGCAGCTTGTAAAGCAACGACATAAAAACACAACAAATGGTAAGCACCACCAGAAACACACTGATGGATGCGCAGGCCATCATCGTACGTAATTGACGACAGCGCTTGTATATAATTCGCAACTGATAGACATAAGCCTTACGTTTTTCTTGAGAAATTTTATCAGCCTGAAAATTAAGGATATCTAGAATCGCCCTTGTTCGATCTATACAGCGAGCATATCGCCCAGCCATCAACGTTAAAATAATCGCTAAGCCTGAAATAATCATTGCAGGAGCGACAGTTGCCTGCATTATTCCTAAAAACCTATTTAAATTGGCAATATCTTCCATACTTATTTTGACACTCTTAAGGTGTCTTATTTTTACCTTAGATCATTGCAGCTTAGAAGAGTTTTTGTTTGAATAAAACTCATGAATAGTGGTTGGAGAAATGACTTTGAATCCACGCCTTCCCTTCCTGAGGCTTATGCCACAGTACCCGTTACTGACGACAAAGGGGTCTCATTCTTCAAAAAACTCCTCGCTTTTTCGGGGCCAGGCCTCATGGTGGCCGTGGGATACATGGACCCCGGAAACTGGGCCACAGACCTAGCGGGCGGCGCTAAATTTGGCTACACCCTTTTGTTTGTTATCTTTTTTTCAAACTTGATGGCCATGCTTTTGCAGCATCTTTCGCTCAAACTTGGGATTGTAACAGGGAAAGACCTCGCGCAAGCTTGTCGTCATGCCTACTCCAAGCCTACAAACATCGCACTCTGGATTCTTTGTGAAATTGCCATTTGTGCCTGCGATTTAGCCGAAGTGATTGGCTCTGCTATCGCGATCAATCTACTCTTTCACATTCCCCTTACATACGGAATTTTAATCACAGCTCTCGATGTGATGATCATATTTTTTCTTCAGTACAAAGGATTTCGAGCACTTGAAATCTTTGTTGCGGCACTCATTTTCATCATTGGTGGCTGTTTTCTCTATGAAATCATTATTGCAAAACCCGAGTGGAACGCGCTCTTAAAAGGATTCATTCCCACACCCGAACTTATCAAAAACCCCGAGATGCTTTACATTGCGATTGGAATTTTAGGAGCGACGGTGATGCCCCACAACTTGTACCTTCACTCAAGCATTGTGCAAACACGCTCTTTTTTGAAAAATGATGCCGGTAAAAAATTCGCCATTAAGTTTGCCACAATCGATTCGAATATCGCTCTTTTTTTAGCATTTCTTGTGAATGCCGCTATTCTTGTTTTGAGTGCCGCTGTTTTTCATGGAACCCCAAATTCAGAGATTGCGGACTTAAGCGATGCGTACCATTTACTAAGTCCCGCTCTGAGCGATGCTTGGGCAAGCGTTCTGTTTGCCGTTGCTTTATTAGCTGCAGGCCACAATTCAACTTTAACCGGAACTCTTGCTGGACAAATTGTTATGGAAGGTTTTTTGAATCTAAAAATGCGTCCCTGGCTTAGAAGACTTGTGACAAGATCTATCGCAATTGTTCCTGCGATTATTGTAGCCTCTATTTATGGTGAAAAGGGAATCGGAAAACTTCTCATATTCAGCCAAGTTATTTTATCACTTCAACTAAGCTTTGCAGTGGTTCCTTTGATTCAATTCACAAATGACCCCAAAAAAATGGGAACTTTTGCAAACAAAAAAATCTTGCGGCTTAGCGCATGGGTGACCGCTTTTCTCATCATTGGACTCAACGCCTATCTTTTAGTGTTCACTTTGAAGGAATGGTTTCAGCCAAAATAATTTTAGGAATGCCCTTCAGTGACACTCCTTTAATTGATCTCACACGAACACTACGTTAAGTCTAGGCGAACAGATGACACTCCAACTTTTAGAATGTAATACCAGTCGTGAATTCTTGTCTGAATGCTTGAAGGTGAAGCAACAAAAAAACCCTCGATATTCACTTAGAAAATTTGCGCGTGACCTCAACTTTAGCCCTTCAACTTTGTGCGAAGTCCTAAAGGGAAAGAAAAACCTTTCTGAAACTTCGACCTTGAAAATCATTACAAAGTTAAAGCTCAAAGCAAAAGAGGCTGATTACTTCAATCAACTTTCCTCGATGGAACGTTGCCGAAATCCAGAGCTAAAAATCCTCATTCAAGATCAAATCGGACAAAAACATAAGAAAAGAAACATTGTTGATCTTTCAACTGATAATTTCAAAACCATCTCCGAATGGCACCATAGTGCTATTATTGCGGCCTGCGATATGGATGAAAAAATGACTCCACAAAAACTCGCACGCCTTTTGAATGTTCCTGGTCATGAAATCTATCAAGCTATCGAAAGAATGGAGCGGCTTGGGATTTTAAAGCAAGAAATCACAGGAGAAATTCATCCTCTTGAAAACGATGTGATGATTCAGACAGAAGCTCCAAACGAGGCGTTACAAAAATACACTAAACAAATGCTTCAAAAAGCCGCAGACAATGCGAGCGAGCAAGGTAATGACGAGAAAATATATGGAACAGAAACTTTTGCTTTTGATGATAAAGATTTACCTAAGCTTAGAGACTTAACAGAAGAGTATTTTGATAATATTTTAAAAATCGCCAAAAAAAGCAAAACAAAAAAAAGAGTGTATCACGCAAGCGTGCAAATCTTTAGACTCAGCCAGAAGATATAAAAAAACTTAAAAGCCAAAAATAATCAGATGAGTTCTTGACCCGACTTGCCTTGAAAGAGTTTTTTGCATCTTGTTTAATAAAAGTTAATGTCGTCTACATTGGAAGCAAGTAAAAGAAAAGCATGGCTTTTTCATAAACCGCTTGAACTGATTTACCTGATTGTTCCGATGATGTTCATCCCTTTTGCATTTTATGAAATTTTTGCAAAGCCCAACTGGGGAACGACCGAGATGATGTGGACGCGATTTCTAACGAACACATTTCTCTTTAATAGTCTGCACGTTGTTTTAACTTTTGCTCTTATTCTCGGAGCAAGCTCTCTTAGAATGTGGGTTCAAGAAAACTATAAGATGTCTATAAAGTTTTGGATTCTTCGAGTTTTTGGAATCTTTGTTTTTTTTACGCTTATATTTTGGGCAGCGGGAGCCCATTTTGTCGTCCAAGAAAAATGGAGACAACCTTTTTGCTTTTTTCTCATACTAGCTGGCGTGATCGCTCCACACTTTCACTCAGTTTGGCAAATAAGAGGTATCTCCACACTGTATGACCAAGGAAAAACGTCCTATTTAGAAAGATATTTGATCAACGTTTTGTTTTTATTTTTTACTCTTTCTCAGATTGCAAGACTGTTAATTGAATTTCCAACCGTACTAACAATTTTTGGCCCCTATGTTTCAAAGCTACAACAACTACCTTTAGATAAAATTCGATTGATCGGGACATGGTTGGGGCTTTTGGCAGCAAGTGGAGTTATCGTAAACTCAATCCGAAGAAAAGGCCTGTACATGAAAAGACGTAGTTTTTTTCTTCTGCGGCTTTTTCTTTTTCCTCTAGGCGCTTACTCTTTTATCGCTCTGGCAGCATCTTCTGCAGCTCACGGATTAGAATATCTCGCTGTTTTTTGGAAAATAAGCAGCGTTCAGCCTCAAGATGAAAAAAAACAAATTCGAAAGTACGGTCTTCTCTCGATGCTTTTCTTGATCCCTTTTATGATGCCAGTTTACTTTGTCTTCTGGGCAATATTTCCTAAAAATGGACTGTTAGAGTTTGTTTCAGCGCTTGGCATTGCCATTGTCTACACTCACTACATTGTTGATGGTGAACTCTATCGAATGAAAGATCCAGCTACTAGAAAGATTGTGGGTCCTATGCTCTTAGAAAAAAACACATAATATTAATTGTTGTAATTTACAGAATCTCCTAAATTCATGATTCCACCTGATGAGAGTCCAGCTGCAACAGAACCAGAC
>JBILWH010000143.1:0-4512 GCA_044370015.1 Bdellovibrionota bacterium
TCAAAGAAACGAACTTGAAACGTTTGCTGATAAATTACGCAAAATTCCAGACTTTGAACGCGCTCAAATTCCAGAGCTAAGTAAAGATCGGGCGGATATTCTTCCCTTTGGAATGATGGTCTTAACAGAAGCCATGAAATTTTTTGGACAAGAAACGGGAATATCTACTGTCCGAGGACTCAGGCACGGACTTGCTTTAAATCTTTTAGATCCAAAACCTTAAAAAATTATTTTTTTCGAAAAAAATCAGCTTCTACTTCTGCACCCGAAACCCCGCGAGCAGAGGAATTGGTGATTAAAATAAACTCTGCATTTTTTTTAGCAGCTTCATTTCTTAGGTAATTTTCGCAAGAGGCTTGATTCGCACTCGCCGTATAGGCATTGAGACCTACTTCGCATCTTCCGCTTCCAATTTTTTTAAGCTTCTCGAGCTCACTTAATGTTACATTTTTTAAAATCGTCACATGACTCGCTTCAGAGTTTAGTTTTTCAGTGGGAGTCGTGCACGAGGTTACAAAAAAAACTCCCAACAAAATTTTAAAAAATCCAAAAGCGCTTTTATTGATCTTATCCATTTGCTCTCCTTAAGCGATCGTTAATGGCACGACCCAAACCAATTTCCTTAGTTTTTAACACCACTATCTGTTCCACTTCAGTTTCAGCCATTCGTAAAGTTTCAAAAAGCTCAAAAGCTGCCTCCTTTAAATCATTCTGTGACAGAACAACGAACTGTGCTTTTTGATTAAAAGGCTTTAAACCTGGAGCGTCACTTTCAAGAATTTTTAGAAATAAAAGTTTCTTATTACTATGATAACTGACCCACTTTTGAGGATCCTCCATAATTACAAGAGGAACAAGCGGCGCATAATGCTTGCCTTGACCTGGCATCACATCTCCTGAATTAGACGCCATCATTGACTTCTGAAAGTTTTGATCGATTTCGAAACCTGCAAGAACTACTTCCTCATCAGAGAGAGCACCTTCTCGTAAAACACGTAATTTTTCGTTTACCACCTGAACAATTGTACTCTCTAACCCCTCTGTACTTCTGCCTCCATCTACAATCGCCTTAAGACCTCTTTCTCCTAAATCCTCTTCAACACGAATCGCTGTAGTCGGAGAAAGACGAGTAGACGTATTAGCACTAGGTGCCGCCAGAGGAACCCCGTACCCATCTAAAACCTGCTGAAAGATTTTATTTTTTGGAGCACGAAGCACAACTAAACTTGAAGAAGCTGTACAAATATCAGGAATATTTTTTTTGGGGAGGACCAAACTTAAGGGACCAGGCCAAAATTTATCGATCAACCGCTTTTCAACATCTGTTAATTTCTCAACCCAATTAAAAATATCCCAATCTTTTTTTAAATGAACAATTAAGGGGTTAAAAGCAGGGCGATTTTTAAGTTCAAATATTTTTGCAATTGCCTTGGGCCGCGATATGGGCGCTGCTAGTCCGTAAACTGTTTCTGTTGGAAGAGCCACAGGCTCGTCTTGATTAAAAAACTCTTCGACCTTAGTTAACCAATCGCCTTCAGGCTTGAGCACCATTGTCATCTATTACTTTCCATTCCCACAAATTGTTTAACCAACGGATTATCCAAAAAAGAACGACCTTCTTTGCGTCCCAAGAGCAACATCGAGCGTTTCTTTTTTAAATCTTTTACATCTTTTAAAGCTATTTGCCCAGAAGCTAAGGATTTTCGAATCCACCTAAGACCATCTATAACACCTCTTTGCATTTCAAGCTGAGGAACACGACTCAATTCTTGACGAACAACTTCATTTGTTAAAACAACCCACAAATGATCTTCTAATTTAACAAAAGAAGGAGTGAATCTTAAAAGCTCAACAGGCATAACCTGCTCGCGCATCAATCCACTTTGACGTTCATCCACTATGAAACTTTCTTTTGAAAAGTAAAAAGGGTTTCTCATTTGTATCCATATTTCTTCAGATATTGATAAATTTCTTGAATCTTCAAAAGCAAGTGATCCTTTAAAAACGAAAGGACAATTTTCAGAGATTTTGAATTTATCTTTATTTTTAAGAGGCAATTTATTTTCCAATCGAGAACCAAAGCTGGCTAGATTAGAGCGACCTATGAATCTATTAAAAACATTTGTCCCCAGGATATTCCAAGAGTCCCATTTGAAGGATTGCCACTCAGCATAGTTTCCCCGATTCTCAGAGGCCCAACTCACCGCAACCCAACAAGAAAATCCTACTCCGTGAATACTTTGAATTTTAAACTTTTTTTCAAGTTCTTGTAAAAACCCAAGTGCTAAAAAAGCATCCGTCCCAATTCCTTCCATCCACACACTTACACCTTGAACGGGAACTTGAAGCTCAGGCAAGCTTTCAGGCGTCACGTGCTGAAGCTCGAGAGATGTCCCCTCCGAGACTGATTCCGATTTTTCTTGAATAATGAGTTCCTCTTTTTTGACTTGTCCTTCCCTATCAGAAGATTTTGTAGTCGATGCGCAGGAAGCCGCGAAAAGAAAAAAACAAAAACTCAAATTATTTAAAATTTTTGAAGACATATCAGATACTCCACATTTCCATCCGTTCCCGTAATCGGACTATCAATTTGGCCAATAATTTTAAAACAATTTAAGCCTTCTACCAAAGCAAGAACTCGATCAAGAGCTTCCTTGCGAAAAACAGGATCTTTTACGATTCCTCGAGGAACTTTTTTTGCCTCGAGCTCAAATTGAGGTTTCACGAGCAAAACCCAAAAAGCACCCGACCTTAACCAAGCATGAGCATGAGAAAGAACTTTTGTAACAGAAATAAAACTCACGTCCGTTACAAAAAAATCAAACGGAAGAGAAATATTTTTTTCAGCCCAAAAACTTTCATTCACATAAAGCACATGGGTTTGTTCAAGAGAAAGAACTCTTTGATCTTTTCTTAAACGTTCGTGTAGCTGATGAGTTCCCACGTCAAGAGCCACAACCTTTGCAGCTCCTTTTTCCAAAAGCACTTGAGTAAAGCCACCCGTGCTCGAACCAATATCGAGAGCTACTTTTCCTTTAAGGTTTACTTGAATCTCAGGCCAAGCTTGAAAAGCCCCTCTTAATTTTTGAGCGCCGCGACCCACATCTGCCAAAGTTGCGTCTTCTATTCGAAATTCCGTATCAGGAAAAAAGAAATCACCCGCTTTTTTTACTTCTTCCCATCGATCATTTTTTTTAAATTCAACCGAACCTGCAAGAATAAGAGCTTGAGCTTTGGTGCGACTTTCTACCAACGATTGATCAACGAGGAGTTGATCAGCTCTTTTTTTGGCTTTCACTTTATTTATCATTTTGTTTTTAGGCTCACTCTTTACGATTCACAAAAAAATCCAAAATCGATTTTATTCCCTGAGGATTGACCCACAATTCTTGGGCCTGCTGGTGCAAAGAATTTGCCTCAGCAACACACAGTTCATTTAATTTTTCTTCTCCAAGTTTTTTATAAAAAGGACCCCGATCTAAACGATCATCGACAATTTGAAACAAACGACCCAAACGTATTCCGCAAGAGCGAATTTTTTCTAATTTTTCTAAATTAATTTTTTCTCGTAAAAACTCGCTCCCCAAAACATAGCCCATGCTTAATGAAGCCCCAAACAAAGCGCCCGTTTTGGCATCATGAATCCGAGACCAAAGCTCAATATCTTCATTCTTATTTTTCTCTGCTTCGAGATCTTTTATTTGACCAGCAACCATTCCCGCCCCACCTGCTGCTCGAGAAAGTTCTTGAATCATTAAAATTTTTGCAGAATCAGAGGCCTCAGACTTTGATAAAACTTCAAAGGCACCCGTTAAGAGGGCGTCACCAGATAATATCGCAAAAGCATCATTGAACTTCTTATGAAGCGTAAGCTTTCCTCTACGATAATCATCATTATCCATGGCAGGGAGATCATCGTGCACCAAGGAATAAACATGGATCATCTCTAGCGACAACGAAGGCTCTCGAACTAGATTTTTAAAACTACTACTATCCGTTAATGAAAGATCTTTTGTAAAACAAGAAACCGCTGACCAATAAAGAAGCGCAGGCCTTGCACCCTTTCCCCCTTGCATCACATACAAAGATGCTTCCAATAATTCTTGAGGCCATGAAAGTTTTACTGAATTTATCCACTTTTGCTTTGCTTCAGCCAATATAGACTGGGCCTTTTGGAGTAGATCTTGCACACGCAAAAACATAGCAGCCTTAGAACTCCAAAGACAACGAATATATTATTTTCTAGTTATTTGTTTTCGAAGTTTTTCTCTATGAGAAGACCATCTTTTTCGATGACTTCCTTAACCTTTAATTCCGCTTCTTGAATTCTTTTTTGACAAGCTCTTACAAGCTCAACTCCCTCACCAAAAAGCTTAAGCGCCTCATCAAGAGGAAGCTCAGAACTTTCTAATTTTTTTGAAAGGTCTTCAAGTTTTTTTAAATCTGTTTCAAGCACAAACAAAATCTAGCAAGATTTTACATTCTTGGCGACCAAGCAGGTTGCTTGCAATC
>JBILWH010000144.1:0-4488 GCA_044370015.1 Bdellovibrionota bacterium
GTCATGAGGAAAAAAATGATCTTTATACAGATGATTTTAAAATTAAGATGCGAGGGGAGCATTCTTTCTCTTTAGTCGATTTCGTTAGAAAGGATTTTGCCGACCATGATTCTCTAAATCGAGCACTGGCAGTTGATGTTTTATTCCTTTTGCCGGGAAATAATTTAGTCAAGCCAGATCGTATGGGAATGGCTCACTCACTTGAAGCTCGAACACCTTTTTTGGATTACAGGATGGTTGAGTTTGCGTTTTCTTTGCCAGGAAATTTAAAATTAAAAAATGGAGAAACTAAATACATTCTCAAAAAAGCAGTTGAAGAAAGAATAGGTGAGGAGCTCACTTATAGAAAAAAACAGATGTTTACCGTGCCAATAGGTGAATGGTTTAAAGTTGAACTTGCCTCTTTTTTAGAAAGGGTTCTGCTAACAGATAAGCATAGGGATCGAGGTATTTTTCAACAAAGCAAGATTGAAAACCTTGTCCGTTCCCATGTGAGTGGTTCGCGTAACTATACTCGAATTTTAAGAGCTCTTGTTTCATTGGAACTATGGTTTCAGGCCTTTGTTGATCGAAAAGATTTAAAGGTTTCTCAGAGTGACTCGATAACTGCTAAAACATTAGAAATTGAGTCTCCTGTGAAAGGACTCTGAGATTGCCATTCATAATTTAAAGCCTGGTTAATGGTTTTTTCAAGGCTTTCCCAGTCTTTTGCTTCTCTGCCTATTTCAAAACTTTCAAAAGAAAAACAGGGAAAAGGTTTTTCTATGGTAATTTGAATGACCGGTTTTGAGAGAATATTTGCTTGTAAACCAACAGTTGAGACAAGAGTAAGTATGACGTCACTTAGGTTTAGTATATTATTTAAACTAGCGGAATTGAGCCTGTAAGGGTCTTTGTTGAGTTTAACTGAATCATAAAGAATAGGGTCGTTTGGATGAGGACGAAAAAGTAAATATTCGTGTCCAAATTTATTATTCAAAAAGCGCTCCACTTTTAGCTCAATACTTTGGCTCAGGGGAGAGTAGCTTTTAATCCAAGTTATAACTTTTCGTTTTCCTATTTGATACTCTTTTTTTAGTTGAATGATTTCATCTGAAGACAATTTTTTTAGATGGTTGAAAGCTGGGTTTCCTGTAATGATAATTTCCTCTGCCGAGCGTCCTTTACTTTCAATAAAATGTTTTGTCTTTTTATCGGGAACGCATAATTTGCTGCCGTACTGAGAGTCTTTTACGTACAAGTGATTTTCCTCAATATTCAGGCAATCTAAAATACAGACTGACTTTAAATTTAGATCGTAGGCTGCTTTAAGAGCTGCTTTTTCTGATCGAGGTGAATTTGTTGTGATGATAAAATTGATGTTTTCGTCTTGAATAAATTTTTTTAAAGTTAAAAGTGGAAAGAAACAACTTCGTCCTTTCTCATTAAAAAGATCAGAAGCTTTTTTTTCTCCATATTCTTGAATTAGTTCCCAAAAACATAGGCCGTGGTAGGCTAGCGATTCATCAAGGGGTATATGGGGGTGCAGCTTATCTGAAATAAGATTTCTTCCAATGTTTTTTATGTGATCTGCTTGTGGGTGTCTTTTGAGAAGTGTTGTGTAATCGGTATAGGGTAGGCCTACTTCTTTCATTTTTAATTGCGCTGTTGTGCATGCTAAAAAATGAACGTCTGCTTTTTCTTCTAAAAGTTTTTTATAGATAGGTAATAGAGTCTGAACATGACCTCCCCCGTAAGAAACAAGTAAGTACTTTCTCTGCGTTTTCATGCATGAATTTCTTCAATGTTTTGTTGAGGTGAGTATTCAGAAACAATTTCTTTAATTAAAGAGATGATTTTATGAATATCGTTGGTATTCTCTTCAACGACAAAAAGTAAGTTATTGAGTAGGTATTCAAAGTTTTTTGGTGTGCTACGAGTTTTGGCTACTTTTACGAGTGGATGAGCTGTTGCTAGTGCAGCCTCCTCGTGAGCTAACAATTCTTCGTAAAGTTTTTCTCCAGGTCTTAATCCAATAAATTTTATTTCAATTTCATTTTCGTCTAGACCGGAAAGATTTATCAAGTCTTTTGCAAGGTCGATAATTTTAATAGGTTTACCCATGTCGAGTAAAAAGATCTCCCCTCCATTTCCCATTACGCCAGCTTGTAAAACAAGTTGGGATGCCTCAGGTATAGACATGAAGTAGCGAGTGATTTCTGGGTGTGTCACCGTGATGGGTCCACCTTTTTTTATTTGTTCTAAAAATAAAGGAATAACTGAACCATTACTTCCAAGAACGTTTCCAAATCGAACAGTCATAAACTTAGTTTTATTTTTAATTTGTAGAGATGAACAAATAAGCTCGGCAATTCTTTTTGTAGCCCCCATGATATTCGTTGGATTTACAGCTTTATCCGTGGAAATCATCACAAATCTATTAGCACCAACTTGAATTGACGCTTCAGCAACATTTTTTGTTCCTAAGATATTAGTTTTTACGGCCTCAATTGGGTTTGCTTCCATAAGGGGAACGTGTTTGTAGGCCGCTGCGTGAATAACAATATACGGTTGGTGGGCCTTCATGTAAAAAATTAAACTTTCAAAATCTCGTATGTCTCCTAAGATCGGTATTATTTTTAGGTTAGGAAACTCTTCCCGTAATGTTTGCTCGGATTTATAAATAAAATACTCACAGGCATCAAAAAGAATTAATTTTTTTGGATTAAAGAATGCCACTTGCTTACAAAGTTCAGATCCAATTGAGCCACCAGCTCCTGTTATAAATATAACCCGACCTTCTAGCTCCTCTTTCATTTCTTCAATATTAAGGTGGGCGGGATCTCTACCGGTTATATCTTCGATTGTTACGGATCGTAATTGGGTTAGTTCAACTGTTCCATTAACTATATCTTTTAAAGGGGGAAGGGTTTTCGTTTTGAGCCCTGACTTTAAGCATAGTTTTGTTATTTCACGAATTTTTTTTGGTTTTGCTGAAGGAATCGCTATAAAAGCATGTTCCCAGTCATACTCAAAAGAAAATAGTGGAAGTTGGTCGATGCTACCTAAAACAGGTATTCCATGAATATTGCGGTGATGTAATCCCCGATTGTCGTCTAAAATTCCGGTAATATGATGGTCGATATCGATGTTTTTTCTAATTTCTCTTATGAGCAGTTCTCCAGCGCTGCCTCCGCCAATCAAAACTGTTTTCTTCATTTTTGCCGGACGTTTTGCTTCGCCTATAATTCTATTAAAATATCGAGGGCCTCCTAAAAAAAATACACATAAAAACCAATCGATAATAAAAATTGACCTTGGTATGCCATCCAGCCGGTTGAAGAAAAAAATGACCATAAAACTCAAAAGAGTGGCTGTTGAGGAGCTTTTTATAATTAAAACAAGATCTTGGACGGTAGCATGCCTCCAAATACCTCTGGAGATTTTTAGGGTTGTAAATGTTATGAGCTTTGAGGAAAAAACTAAACCACAGATTAAAATAATTGAAGGATTTGAGTCTTTGACTAATTCCCAATTTTCAAGCCGTATAAAAAGAGCCAGGGGGAATGTGGAGAGAGCTACTAAAGCATCGTACAGCCTAACTAGAAATTTCTGTTTATTGAACTTTTCAAGTTTAAAGAAAAGCTCAAAAGATTTTTTCATTAAAATTTGTATAACATAGACAAAAATTCATATATATGTTTTTTGTATCAAACTAATGCTTGATATAAAAAAAAGTGCCTTTTGGGTACTCGCAAGTCTCATTAGCTGGTCTTTTTTTTCGTTTTTATCTAATTCGCTTTTAGCTACAAATCACATTTGTATTCTTTTGGGATCTTTTCTAGCTCTGAAAAAATTTTCAATTCTTCAGAAGCCATTTAACTTTTTTGCTCTAATAATGCTTGCGATTTCTTGTGTTTTTTCTGTCTTTGTTAATTGGGATAATTTAAATGCCCCCTTTTCAAATCTTTTAAAAATAAAATATATTTTTTTTTCTATTGCCCTTTTATCACTCTGTTTGAGCCATAAAAAAGATATTGAAAAATATTTACCCCATGTTTTAGTTATTTTTTTATTAAGTTTCAGCTTGGCAAGCTTGAGAGGTATTATCGGGTATTCTGTTGAGCATCTAATTTTTAATAACCAGGATTTTAGGCTTAATGGGTTTTCTAGTATGGTCTTGAGTTTTTCATATACAGCGGGATTTCCCTTACTTCTTCAATGTTATTTGTATTTTAATCAAGAAATTATTTCTGATTTAAGAAAAGCTTTGCCGAAGTTTCTGTCCTGGTATTTTGAGCATAATTGCTTTCGAGTTTTTTTGTGCTTATCTTTTTTGGCATTTATTTTGAGTTGGACTCGTGGAGCATTTGTTGGAATAGCTTTTGCTTTACCTGTGCAGCTTTTTTTTATTAACAAGAGAGTGAGCTACCTCTCTTTATTAACAGTATTTTGTTTGTTGTGTTTTAGTTTATTTTATATATCAGGTCGAAAAGAGGTTTTACCTAG
>JBILWH010000145.1:0-4455 GCA_044370015.1 Bdellovibrionota bacterium
GCCAATGGTGGCCGGGCGGGAACTCCTTACTTTATTGTTCATGTGAAATTGGCTCCTCCAGGAGAAACGGGGAAGCTGTGGCTTGATCAGCTTCAATCAGATGGTCAAAGTTACAAAACTGTTTTGAGTGGCTGTCCCGCATCAGGTGGAATTAGCCCGCACCCCGATAGACGTCCGGCGATCAAAACTCCCGCGGGAACTCATGTAATTTGGGATACCACTCGGTACTTATGGTATAGGGGTGGGTGGGATACCAAGCACAGTCCTGCCACTTATTTTTGGAAGCATTCCCTTAAGCAAACAGCTGTCGCTGCTATTCATAATGGGCATATTTCTGGGCAAAACAGCCACGGGTGTATTCGCACAAGTGATTCCTGTGCACAGGCTATTTATAAGGCTGCAAATGCTGTCGCATCAGAAAAAAGTGGAACATCACGCATTCCCACTGAAGATGGAAGAAAACGTGCTGCTCGAAACTTTTCGATGGTTGTTGATATTAGTTACTAATTTAGTCACCCTTAAGGTGATATCCAATTGAAACAACCACTCTTTTTTCAATGTAACGAAGGCGTGTTTTTAGCAATAGGGCCGTTTGGTTATGTAAGAGATTATGCCAGAACTTTTTAGTGATAAATTCCGGAACAATAACGGTGATGGTTCTGTTGGGAAAAGTTTTTTCAAGCTCATTCATATAATCTAAGACGGGATAAATAACGGAGCGATAAGGCGATTCCAAGACTACAAGTTTGGGATTTTGAGGATCGTTTGTGTTGACGTTTGTTTCCCATTCTTTCTTTAGTCTTTGTGTTGTTTCTTCTCGAATATTTACGGTGCAAATTCGAATATCCTGAGAGATTTCTTTTGCGTATTGTAGAGCATGTAAAACTCCTTGGTGAAATCCTGATATTGGAATCACCACAAGAGATTCTTGCGCCTGAGGTAGACTCCATTTTTGAGTGAGGACAAGCTCTTTTGCAACACTATCGTAATGAGTCCTGATTGCCATAAAAATTACAACAAAAGTTGGAAGAACTAAAATTACAAACCAAGCACCATCTGTGAATTTAGTAACAGCGACAATCACGGCAACAACGCTTGTTGCAATGGCGCCTGTGAGATTAAGAATTAATCCTTGTTTCCATTTTCTTTCTCGGTAACGCCAGTGATGGGCCACCATGCCTGATTGGCTCAATGTGAATGAAATAAAAACACCCACTGAGTAAAGTGGAATAAGTGAGTGAGTTTTGGCATTAAAAAGCCATATTAAAAAACCGGATAAAACGCCAAGAGTGATAATTCCATTTGAGAAAACAAGCTTGTCACCAATTGCAAGAAGTTGGCGAGGAAAAAACTTATCTTGAGCTAAAACAGAAGCTAAACGAGGAAAGTCTGCGTAAGCGGTGTTTGCTGCGAGAACTAAAATAAGCGCTGTTGAAGCTTGGATGAGATAGTAGAAAAATCCCTGACCTACAATTGTACGAGTGAGTTGAGAAACAACCGTTTCATGTTCGGTCGCTGAGATGCGAAAGTGAAGCGCGAGGAAGGTAATTCCTAAAAAGAAAAAACTAAGAATAGTCACCATGATAACAAGTGTTTTTCTGGCGTTTTCTTGGCGAGGTTCTTTGAAGGCAGGAACTCCATTAGAAATTGCCTCAATTCCCGTTAAGGCTGTACAGCCTGATGAAAAGGCTCTCAAAAGTAAAAAGATCCCTACTGATTCAGTGATGTGTGTGTCGGCTTCAATCACTTCTATCGTTGCTCCTGAAAGAGCTTTCACGAGTCCAACAATAATAAGAACAAGTACGGAGAAAATAAAAATATAGGTCGGAAAAGCAAAAATGAATGAACTTTCTTTCATTCCGCGTAAGTTCATAAAGGTCATCCAAATTACAAGAATAATCGCAAGGGTTACAGATATTGATTTCAGTTGTGGAAAAGCTGAGGTAATAGCTGCCACACCCGCAGAAATCGACACGGCAACAGTCAGCACATAATCGATGGCAAGAGCCGCACCTGCAAGAAGACCAGCTTTAGTTCCCAGGTTATCTTTGGCAACTGTGTAAGCTCCGCCTCCTTGAGGATAAAAAAGGATGGTTTCTCTGTAAGAGATAGAGACCAGAATAATGAGCCCTACGATAACGAGGGCTATAGGAAAACTCCAAGTAGCAGCCGCAGCTCCCGCCAAGGCAAGAACAAGTAAAATTTCTTCCGTAGCGTAAGCAACAGAGCTGAGAGCGTCGCTAGAGAAGACGGGAAGAGCTTTCCACTTGGGGATTTTTTCATGCTCCAGATTCTTTAAGGATAGTGGGTTTCCCAGTAAAGTTCGTTTGATTTTTCTCCAAGACATGTCCATGAATAGGTTTTATAATAGCCCCTCGTTATGAAAGAGGAAATCGTCCAATACCTCAAAGAATTGAGAGATGAAATTATTTATTCCTTTCAAAAAATGGAGGGAGGTAGTACGTTTCAGCGCTCTCATTGGACCTATCAAAAGGGTGAGGGCGGCGGAGAGATGTCCGTTCTACGCGGAAAAGTCTTTGAAAAGGCTGCCGTTAATTGGTCAGGCGTTGGGGGTCCCTCTTTCCCGATGGATGATGCAAGCGGCGCTTTTTTTGCAACAGGAGTAAGTTTAATTACTCACATGTCGAATCCTAAAATGCCTACGGTGCACATGAACGTGCGTTTTATTCAAACAGAAAAGAAGACATGGTTTGGAGGGGGCTATGATCTCACTCCCATGGGTTTTGCTCGCGCAGAAGATACAGAGCATTTTCATAAAACAGCTAAGGCTGCACTTGATCCCTTTGGTTTGGATCTTTATCCGCGCTTTAGTCAGTGGGCCAAGGAGTATTTTTACATACCACATCGTCAGCGTGAGCGAGGTGTGGGGGGAATCTTCTTTGATCATTTTTCTTCAGGTGAAGTTTCTCGCGATTTAGAAATGTGGAAGGCGGTGGGGCGAAGTTTTATCCCAGCCATAATCCCCATTTATGAAAAAAGATTGAATGAGAGTTTTAGTGACGAGGATCGAAAATTGCAGCTTCAGCAGAGAGCTCACTATGCAGAATTTAATTTGCTTTATGATCGCGGAACAAAGTTTGGCTTTCAATCAGGCGGAAATCCCGAAGCTATTTTATGCTCCATGCCGCCTATGGCGAGTTGGTAAGTAAAACTATAATTTCCTAGAATTGACTTTTTTTATTTGTGAATTAATCTTAGTTTATGGTCAAAGTTTGCTTAGGGTTTTTATGCTTGTGTATTTTAAGCGTCTTCTCATTCGCGCAAGATGCAGAACCAGACTATAGAAATACAAGGGAAGTTAAATTACCAAGTGGCGGGCATGGGACGGCATCTGGTCCAAGTTTAACCGAAGCAGCTGCTGACAGAGAAGTAAATTTACTAGATAATTTTGCACTCAGTAAGCAAAATATGCCTAAGGTAAGTTCAATTAATAGTTTGCCAACTGAAGAGCTTAAGTTAATTGCAGGGGAAGTTTGTAAAGATCCTAATTTTTTTCTTACGCAAATAGGTAATGAAATGGTTAAAAAAACTGACCTGACACAAAATCCTGTTAAGATCGGTAAAACTTTTGCAATTTATCAAGGGGCTGTCCCATATTATGTCTTTAACAAAAAAATATCTGGAAATTGCAATCGTGAAGATATGTTAAAAGATTCTAAAAGTTTCAAGAATTCGCTCAAGGGTAATTCAAATAATGTGAATGCTGCCAAAAGTCTAAGGTTATTGGAAAAATCAAGAATTAATGAAAATGGTGAAGTTTTGATTTACCCTCGTTACGATAGTACGGAAAATAAAAATAATTGTAGTAATCATTTTGAGGTTGATCTTGATAAATCTGGTAGGCTTATAGCATATTTAAATGATTCTCAGGGCATTAAGGCTTCGGTCTTGTGTGCAGAGAATGTTAAGCTAGGATATGCAAAAGGCCGAAATCCTCCAGTTAAGCCAAGCTTTACTCTACCTGTTGAAATGCCAATTCCAGTAGATAATACTGTTACTAAAAATAATTCTGAAAAATAAGCAATAAAGATTTTTGTTTATTCATTCGCTGGCATTTAATTTGTATGGGCTAGGGGGTGAGCTTTGTACAAATTAAAACACACCAGTATCAGGGCCTAGAGAAAAAAGAAATTCTTGTTCAAGCAATTAAAACACGTGGTTTGGCTCAACTTTCATTGACTGGAAATGTTTCTCATACGCTTCGCGATTCAAGAGATAAAATTAAAGCTCTTGTGACGCTAAGTGCGTCTTGGGGGCCTGTGGATAAAATATTAGTAAACATTTTACCCGCAGATATGCCTAAGTTTTCATCTCAGTTGGAGCTTCCAATTGCCCTCGCTGTGAAAATTCTTCTGTCAGAAGAAGAAATGACTTTTAATGCGTTTGAGAAACTTAAAAGTTTTTATTTTACGGGAGTCGTGAGTCTTTCTGGTG
>JBILWH010000146.1:0-4437 GCA_044370015.1 Bdellovibrionota bacterium
TGTTAAATTCTTTTTGAATATTGGGAGAATCTCTTTGAATAAAAAAAACTTTCAGTCGGCTTCTGATAGCAAAGGCGTCTTTGGGATTTAATGTTGATACCTTCTCCCAGAGGTTAATTTCTTTATCAAATTGAGAAAGGCTTTGGGCAATCAGCGCCTGATAGTAGAGGTGTTCAATAGCATATTTTTTGTGAGCTTCCGGGTGTTCAGATATTTTACGAGCTCTTTTCGAGGCTTCTTCAAGTGCTACTCTGGTTTTATGAGATTGTGTGTTAATCGTTGAGACGTTCGTTAGATTTATTCCATAAGTAGCGGTATAGCTTTCGTATGCTTTTATCAGAAGACCTAGGTTGTTTGAGTCTTTCCAGAGAGCTTGATCGTAACTTTTTAAGGATTTGAGGGTTTCTTTTTTCAATGAAAAAAAATCTCCCATGATTTCGTGGTACAGGGCCTTATCCTGAATGTGTTGATTTGTTCTTTCGAAGAGTTTAAGGAACAAAGCTTCTTTTTTGTTGAGACAATCTTTAACAGGGGCTTTTTCGGATTTATCAGTGAATGTTACGTTGGATAAGTCCCGTATTTCTCGCAAAAGCGACAAGAGTCTGTTTTGAAGATTGATTTCGTTGTTATATTCACTATTGAGAAGGATTGAATTATCGTTGCTAAAGGTTTCAGGATCGCAAATTCCCGCTAGAAGCACTTTGTGAAAAAAAATAATAAAAATAATAAATAATTTATTTTTAAGCTTCACATTTCTATTATGGGTCGGCGAGAGCTTTAAGTGTAGGGGTATTTTTGTCTTAAAGAGATTAAAGAATTACTTACTTCGGTTTTATGAAGTTAATGTTAATCTTTGTTTATTAAAATCATTTAAATTTTGAATTAGTTTTTGGTTGTTTTAATATAAAAAATTGACGGTTTTTTTGTTTTTTTCCTGAGGTGATATTCTGAGTCTATACAAATACCTTTACAATATATGTATGTCTTTAATTAGAGGATCAAAAAAAGGTCAAGTTATTCCATTTGCTACTCTTACTGTTGCAGTGATTCTCGCTGGAGGTTACATGTTTTTAAAAAGTGCAACAGATAAATTAAACCTTGTCCAGGGGACGACTAACGACTGGAAGTTGGATTTGATGTCAAAAAAAGTTTCCATGCTTGGAAGTTATTTGGTTTCAAACAGTCTAATTCTTTGTAAGGAAGAGCCTTTTGAAACAAAGCATAGATGTAAGTGGGCGGGAGATTATTTAACTCCTCAGATACCATTAGCAAGTTTCGGATTATCAAAGGCTATGGATCCATCTGATTCATCTGTTTTGACTTTTGATTTTGCAGTTGTGGAAGCTACATTAAATGAATCACTACCTAGCGGAAAAAGTGTTCAGGTTTCTTTTGACTTGGTTAATTGGCAAAAAAACGAAAACCTTCAAGCTTTTGTAGGTCAAGTTCCCAAAGCGATTAAAGAAATTGATAACGATGCTTATCTTGTGCTTATGAAGGTTAAGGTTCCTTACAAGGGTTCAGCCGGTGCGAGTGGGGGTAATTTTGAAACTTTTTCTGCCATTAAAAGACCACTTGCAATTCCTAAGTTAGAAGTAAAAGTGGCAGCTCCTTGTGCTTCGGGTTGTCCGTCCAGTATTAGTGAAAATCCGAACCCAGAATGTAGGGGGCCTCAGGAGGTTCCAGAGAAAAGTGTTTCTTCTTATGCTTTGACTTTTGTTAATACTGGGCCGGGGCCAATTTATAAATCAGCTTATCAGAGAACGTTAACTTTTCCCGATAAATCCCCTACACAAACTAAATCTCTTCCTATGTTAGTGGGGAGAGATTTTATCATGCCAAATGATAGTTTTGAGATCTCGGATACAGTTGTTTGTTATCAGCCCAAAAGAATTGATAAACTAGTACAGGTCACTTCAAATAAAAAAGTAAGTAGAGTGAATTGTAAGAAAAATTGGACTAGTGATTGTGATCTGATTTGGTGCGGATCAGACTTCTGTCCAGAGGGGAAGGTTGCTTCGTCTACATCAAGTTCTGTAGAAACCCTCACCAATCAACATCTCAATCCCATGGCTTCCGTAAAATACGATTTAACACCCGGAGAGAGGCTAACAAGTTATATGGCTATGGAACCTAATAAATCCACAAAAACTATTCCTTCTGCGTCTGGAACAGTTACTCAGTTAGTTAAGGAATACACCACAACTACCACTACTATTAATTACATTCCTACTCATTAATGGGAATACAGAAGGAATTGATAATGAAAAATAATAAAAAGAATTTAAGCGGGCAAAGTATAGTTGAAATCTTAATTGGAGCTGCCATTGTTTTGGGTGGAGCTGCCATTGTTGGTACTTTGACTGTGCAGTATCAATCAATAAATAAAAAAGCAGAAGTTAAAAGTGCTTCCTCTTCTTTTGCTGGCGATCTAGCTAGTTTAGGCAGAAAAATGTTTTTAACAACAATTGATGCTTCTGGAAAAAACACTCAAGGGTTGTGTGCTTTTATGGGGACAACGGGAACCTCTGGAGGTGTTTCTAGAATATTTATTAACATACCAAAGGCCGATGGTGTATTGGCTTCCACTTGGAAAGCGGCGATTGAGGGAAGCACTTGGATGTCACCTCCTACAGGCGTTGTTGAGTTTACTTGTAGTGGAGCCGCAAGTGATTTCAATAAATGTTTTATTCACAAATTGTATCAAGGGAATACGAAAGACCCCAAAACACAAGAGATTATTCGAAATCAAAAAGTCGTGGGTTCAATGAAGATTATTCCGCAGTACTTACAAGAAGGCAAGGAAAAGGGATTTTTGTTTACTGATTTAGAGGATACAAGAAGAGGATCTAACCTAGACGTTAAACGTGTTGCTTTTCTCATCAAAACAAAAGTAACCACTTTCCCATCTGGAGATAGTTCGAGTTCTGGTCAATCAGCAACTCCTATTACTGAAGAAGCGGAGTCACTTGTTTGGGGAGCGGACTCAGGCGGTTGTGATAAGACAATAAACAATGTTTCACTGAAGCTTGCTCCTTCTGGATCTGGCCAAGGAGACCCCCTAGGTAGAACTATTTATAATGAAACATCTTATGTCTTTAAAGAGACTTTGCCTTTCACGGGGTCTTGGGAAAAGCGTGTTATTCAAGCAGGTACTTTTGAGGATGGATTGGTAAGAACAAAAGCAGAAGAAAATATTGAAATGTCTTGTAACGAAACTCGCTTTACTTGTAACAATGACACTTCTTCTTCGAGAAAATTTGCGAGTGAAATTGAGGCAAATTATTTTTTAACCTACAACGATAAAACGAGTACTATTACCAATCGAGATGGAAGTGTTCGCTTTATTCCTTGGCTTAGTTTTGACAATACGGAGAGGGGATCGTTGGAAGTATCGCGCGATGATTTGAGACTAAAGTTTGATGGAACTTCTTTTATCTACAACTCTAAAAATAATTTTTACAACACGCCTGACCTTAAATTTCAAATGCGAGCGACAGGAGGTAGTCACGAACTTTATTTTTATGCAAATAATGATACGACAAATGTTTGCTCAAAAATATGTTCTGCTGAAGATACTGGTATATATACTCCGACCTTACATTATAGCCTTCCGGACTTTAAAGATTCTAAAGGAAAAACCTACGAGGGTACTTTGAGTACTTCTTCAGCTGTAGGTTGTACTGTCTGTTATATGAAGGATTGTAAGCGCTATGGCTTAAAGACGTTTGGGCCTCTACGGGGTGGTAGGGGTGTAATAGCTCAACCTGATGAACCACTTGATGGAACTCTTCCTGAGTGCGCTGTGAAAAGCGATTCGGATGTAGATTCACTTGTTATGAAATTAAATAACTATTCCGCAACACCTGGAGAGTCTTGTATTTCTGCAAAAGTTGAAGACCAGGCTAATGGGGTCTTTTCTTATCAAAAACAAAGTTGCACTAGTTCGCTTCCATTAATGTGTTTTGCTTATGGCAAGTTTACACTTGCAAAAAAAGTTTCAACATCTGGAACAAGTCACGAGTCTTTGCCGCAAAAAAGCGGAGCTTTGAGATGCTATCAAATGGGGCGAGAAGTTTTTGATAAAAATAAGTTAAAGGGATTGGTTGCTCAGTCCTATACAAATAATGATGAAATTAAAAACGTTAGCGCTGTGGTTGATTCGATTCCTGGCTCTCCAACAGCGTCAATTATAAATAACGCCGTTCAAGGAATCTTTCTTGCTCCTCAAAGTGAGAGGCAAAGAAGATACGCAGCAGAATGGCTTGGTTTAAACCATTCAAAAGTTATGAGTAACCCGTTTTGGATTGGCTTAAGAAGCGATTCTATGGGAAATATTTATTCAGAGATTCCTTGGGGTAGTTCTCTTACAGCAACTGAAAATAAAATTGAGAATCAGTATTCAATTTTTTTCACTACAAATAGTCAGCTTGCCGT
>JBILWH010000147.1:0-4430 GCA_044370015.1 Bdellovibrionota bacterium
TAAGACTGAGGCTATTGAGCATTTTTTGAACAGAATCTGCCTTAAAAGTACCTTCTGTTTTTTGATTGCGGAAAGAATGGGTCCCTATCCAACGATCTCCCTCTTTATGGAGAGAGATTTTGAGGTCTTTTGAATCGTAGGTGATTTTTTCTATTTTATTTTTATCTAGAGAGATTAATTGTTTATGTCGAAGATCAGCGTAGTCCTTGTTCACTTCGCTGATAAGAGAAGAGGGCATTTCATAAATTGTTTCGCTTTTGTTGTTGGTTGCGTAAACTTTACTTTCCTTTTGGTTTTTATCTTTGGAAATCATCAAATCTGTTTTTTCGTTTTTTAACGTCAAAAAAGAAATTTTATTTTCAGCTTTTGAGAGGCCATATTTCTCTAGGTTTTTTTTATCTTTTGTATTTTCAGGAAAGGAAAGTGCTTTGATGTTGTTGAGAGAAGATAACCAGTCAGAGGCTGCTCCTTTATCGGCAAGAAGCTTACGCTTTCCAGTTAGGATAAACCACTTTCCGCCTTCACCAAGTTCAAGGGAAAAGTTTTTTTTGCCCAGTATTTGAATCGATTTCAGGTCTGCGAGATTTGCGTTGAAAACTTTTTTATTTCTAAAGTCAGCTGCTTTTTTATTGCTGACGCTTTTCAAGGTCTTAGAAACCATGAAAGGTGTATTTTCGTGGGCCCATTGTGCATAGCTCTGGTAGTCTACGGGGCTGTCTTCACCGATTAAGAGTTCAGTCTCAATTTTTTGGTTTTTTTCATCTTTGTAGGTAACCTTTAAACGAACAACGGGGGCTTGAAGGCCGGATTTGGTTGAATCAATTTGAACAGAATCTTCTTTTTTAGTGCTGATAAGGCTTGAGATGAAAGAGTCAACGCTTGAAGTGTCTGCTTCAAAGCTTTTGCCATTTGTTTCGAGAGACCAAGACTTCGAATCTTCTTTTCTTTTGAGCGTAAAACTTTGGTCGATTGTCGAAATAAAAATTTCCGAGATTTGATCGCGTTTAGCGTTTTTCCAAAGCAAGGTGCTGCTATCTTTTTGTTCCTTGTCTTTTTGAAATTGAGGTTTGAGCACATAAACGCTCAGAAGAACGAGGGCGATGGAAGCAATCAAAAGAATGCCGGAGCCAAGTAGGGGATTATTGCGCTTTTTCTTCATAAACCTAAAAATACGTAGGCTTTTTGCTTGAATCAAGAGTTTGGGACGGTGAATTGTTTTCGTCGCCAGATCTTTGTATTGGTTTGAGGAACTTTAAGCGGTAAATTTAAATTATGTTTTTAAAGAGATTTTGTTTTTTGTTCTTAGTTCTTTCAGTGTCTTTCTTGTATTCACAAGAAAAACTTCCTCTCCCAGAAGGATGTGGGAACCCCTTTGTTCCTCCTGGCGTTTTTGGTGATTTTTATGAAAAAACTATTCGAAGCTCCTTAGTTGAAAAAGGATCTGTTTCAAAATCGCATATACAGCTTTTTGCAGTAAACTCCTTAAGAAAATATATGGCTGAAAAGTTTCCTAACCCCACTGATGGAGATGCCGTCGATCGACATGTACGTGCTCAGCTTTGTCTTTATGCTCAGGGGAAAAAAGATATTTTAGCATCTTCCCCTTCACTTCATGAGTATTTGCTTTCAATTTCGGAGAAACTTTTAAAAGACACAAAAAAAATTGCATCAGACGCTTTGGCTAAGGAAGTAGAACGTCAAAAACTCGTGGCTAAGTTTGAATCGCGTCAAGGATTGATCGAGGATGCGGAGAGATTGGGCGAGCAAGAAGTTTCTTCTGTTTTTACAAAAAATTGACAAAGCGAGCCTCCTCTCTGTGGGTATCCTAAGAAAGTGAAGTGGTATTTACTTAAAGATCGTCGGCAATTAGGCCCCTACAGTGTTGAAGAAATTGAGGCAGGTTTAAGGTCCGACAAGTTTGATTTAAAAGATTATTTGCTTCCTGAATCTGCGGTCAAAGATCAAAGTTCTTTTGCCTATGTGTTAGTGAGTAGTGTTGTAGGTCCTGAAGTTGTTTTTGATATTGAAAAAAGAAATCAAAAAAATACAGTTGATCAAAAAAGTCTTGCTGGAACTGATAAAGATTTTAGAACCCAAAACAAAGCTGAACATGAAGCGCGTCTAAAGGAGTTAAAAGCGCAGTTCGAGAAAGATTTAGAGTCCTCTCAGTTGGCTCAATCAAAAATTTCGGGCGATAAAGTTCCTGCCACGACGGGAAACATTGACGCTTATTCGGCCACTTCGTCTTATTCGCAAAGAGTAAGGGTAGAAGGTTCTTCTTCAAAGTTATGGATCAGTCTTGGTCTTGGATTTTGTGCGATAGCTGGATTTTTTGCTTATCAGACGGGATTTTTTGAAAATCAAGAAACTCAAGTTTCGCTCGGAACCTCAAATTCAGACTCCAGTGGGAATTCTTCACCTGGAGCTCGAAATCAAATGGCTGCTCCTCAAGTGACTAATCAACCGGTTCAGGGAATGTCTCAAAATTCTAATTCCTTTAACAATCGTATGCCTAGTAACCAGATTCAGTTGCCTTCCCCGACTGTTAGGAAGGTTGAAGAAGCTCCTCCAGTTGTCCAAACAGAGGAAATAGGTGATGAATCTCAAGAGCCTATTGCTCAAAGAAATCCGGCGATGATCAAGAAATTGATTCGACTAAAGAAAAAGCGTAACAATGGTGAAGCAGTAAGTAACGACGACGTAGAGAACGAAGAAGATCCAGAGGCAGCATTAGAAGCGGAGCCAGCAAATGACGATGAAAATAACATTGAATAATACGGCTATCGGAAGAACTCAGGACTTTCTTTTTCAGGATTTTTTAAAGTATTGCCGCGATCATCGATTGGTAGCTTCAGGGGAAAGTGTTTTAATTGCTGTTTCGGGGGGCCTTGATTCAAGCGTTCTTGCTTATCTGATGGCAAAATGTTCAAAAATTTTGGGAATTAAAGTTCACCTTGCTCACGTTGATCATCGGACCCGAGGAGAAACTTCTCGTCAAGAAGGAGAATGGGTGAAGGCTCTTGGGGCTCGTTTGTATATTCCTGTTCATTGCTTGACTGTCCCTGAGGGCATTCAAATGAATCAAAACGAATTTCGTAATCATCGAAGACGCTTGCTGGTTGAATTGGCAAATGTTTTAGGAGTTCAAAAAATTGCAACAGCCCATCACGCCGATGATAATGCTGAAACTTTTTTGATGAGAGCAATTTCAGGAACAGGGATCAATGGACTAAGAGGGATGTCCCCAACGGACGGCGTTTGGATCAAACCTTTGTTACGATTTTCAAAAGATCAGCTTTTAAACTATGCGCGTTCCAATCGTCTTACTTGGATTGAAGATCCTAGTAATTCTCGTGGACAGTATTTACGTAATAGAATTCGAAATGAGTTCTTTCCTTTATTGGAAGAAATAAGGCAATCATCTGTTGCTAATTTATCTATCGTTGCTCAAAGACTTTGGGAAGAAGAAGCTGAAATGGATGCTTGGTTGGGTTCTCAGTTTGATGGACCTACGCATCGGATGTTGTCGGTCGGGTGGCTTGAAAAGTGGCCTCGATCACTTAAGAGAAGAATTTTTAAAATTTGGCTACTCAAGAACAAACTGGAAGCTCATCCTGCTTTAATTGAAGAATTAGTGGATGGTAAAGAAGTGATTCATTCACAAGGGATCATTCTCAAACATTCTGATCACTGGGTTTTTTATCCGGAAAGCGGTTTTGGATTAAAATGGTCAGCACCTTTGGATGTAAATTTAAATAGAAGAAGTTTCTTGGGGGCTTCTCTTGCGTGGAGTTTTTTGCCAAATTCCCCTGCTAAATTTCAGGTTTTTGATTTGAGCTTGTACTTGTGTCAACGAAAACCCAATTCACGAGAAGATCTAAAAAATTGTTTAAGTTGGGAATATTTGCCTCGTGATTTGATTGTTCGTTCAATCCGACGGGAAGATCCTCGTGAGGCCCATGATCTTTTGAGATCTGTGAATATACCGCAACCGTTTCGTCGGATGTGGCCTGTTTTATCTAGTCGGCAGCGTCCGGATGAGGTCTTTGCTGTTGTGGGTATAGGAGTTTTGGGCTCGTATGGATATGTGGGCAAAGGACCATGTCTTGTCATGGAGAATTTTTTCGAAGAGGCTATTGTTTAAGGGCGAGATTTTTAGGCTTTTAAGTCTAGCTTTAATCAAAAACAGACGGAATCTTTACTTGAAATTTGAATGCGTTCCTAGAGCAGTTCTGCTAGCCTAAAAGGAGTATGAAAAGTCAACAGTTTAAGGCTGTCTTGGTTTGGGTTTTAATCATCACAAGTGCTTTATGGTTTGTCTCTCAATTGCAGGTTCAGCCCAGTAAGCGCGAAAAAATTTCTTTCAGCGAATTTATCAAAAGTGTTCAAGAGGGAAATATTGAAAAAGTTACTTTTCGTGGAACTTCAGA
>JBILWH010000148.1:0-4428 GCA_044370015.1 Bdellovibrionota bacterium
ATAATTGATGGGAATACACACAGACTTCTTTGTTGCCTGCTTTATTTAATTTCCAGAGGGAAAAAAAAAGCGGCTCCACTCCCGCAACGGGTATAAGTGGCTTGGGAATTTTATCTGTCCATGGACGTAATCTTGTTCCAAAACCTGCAGCAAGAATCAATGCCTTCATATGCACTTATTAGAAATCAAAGTTAATTGTTTTTTAAGCCACTTAAGCAATTTTTTTTCATCGCTTTGAATCAATGAGTTTTTATGCAACCACTCCAACCCCTCAACAGCACCCATCAAAGCGGCTTCGATATAAACAAAGCAAGAAGGATTTCCTCGATCCAAATAGAAAGACGAATAGCTTCCAATAGCCTTTAAAAGACGCTGAATTTTCATGCGTTCAATCTCTTCGTCAATTCCCTTTAAGAATCTTTCATCGGTTTGCGCTTTCCACTCGGCAAGGAGTTGCTCAATAAAATCTTTTTTCAAATGCGCATAGGGGTCCCACAAAAGAGAAACTAAGTCGTAACTCACGGGGCCCATTCGAGCATCTTGAAAGTCTAAAGCATAAAGATGGTTTTCTTTCACAAGAAGATTTCTTGAATGAAAATCTCGATGACACAAAACCCTTGGGCGCATACTCAAGTATTGAGAATTATATCGAGTTAATCTCGCAATTCGAATCTCGTCTTTTAAAAGTCCGGCTGCAAAAAACTTTTCGGTATGAAGCATTTCTGCATTGAATTTTTCAAAATCAAAAACCCAAGACCAATGAGGTGCTTTTTTTAATTTTTCAGAGAGTCGCCCATCACCTTGACCCTTATTTCGTTGTAGCAAAAATAACATGGCCAAAGCTTCGCGATACAAAGAACGGGTTTGAGCAAACTGTAAGAAAAAATCACCGCAATCTTCAACGAGAATCCAACCTTCCTGCCCTGAAACTCCATAAATTTTTGGCACTTTTATTCCAAAAGCGGCAAAAATTTGCTGAGCAATTAAGAAAGGATGATTTTCAGGATCATCAAAAGCCTCTGCCGCCTGTAAAACATAGCTTGGAGTTTGACGCTGTAGAGTTTCTTGGTCAGAGCCCAAAGGCTTCGTCACAGAAATTCGATAATATTTTCGAGTTGATAATTCTCCCGCTAAAACTTTGACCTCAGCGTTTTCGTTTGTTTGAATTACGTCAACAAATTTTGTTTTTAGAATTCCAAATTCTGGTGTCATCTTTCTCGCGGATAAAAGCTCTCGCGCCCCTTAAGACTAATGTAGCATAAAGTTAAGAAAGTCTTCTATGGATATTGGAAAAGATACTTACTTCGTGAGACAAAGGAAAACCATGAAGAATCTTTTTGTTGCTTCTGTTCTACCTGCTGCGATTCTTTCCCATGTGCACACTGCTCAGGCCCTTACTTTTTCTTCAAATTTAAAATTTCAAATTACAAATAAAAGAATTCTTGCAGAAGATTTTGTAAACTATGTAAAAATAAACCCCGTCCTTGCTTCAGCTCTTCAAGCAAAAGTTGACGAGCCTCTTAAACAAACTAAAGCCACTCGTAATCAAATTACTCCACAACAAGCGATCGCTCCTGAAGCCACTGTTGTTCCCAAAGGTTTTATTCCATCTCGAATTACAAATGCAGCACAAATTTTAGTCGTCGATGAAGAAGCCCTCTTAAATGGTCGCATTCAACCTATTTCAAATGCTCAAATCTCTCTTATTCATCCAAACCTTAATTTAAAGAAACCTTTTTTATCGAATGAAAAAGGGGTTCTAAAACTCCCCTACCCTTTAAGCGAATCCGTTCGATTCTTTGTTCGGTCTAAGGGTTTTGCCATGGGCATGGGCTATGCAACTCTTGGAGAGGTAAGCGTTGTGCCTCTTGTAAATGAAAAAAGAATTTCTGCTTTTGCAAAATCATTATCACTTCGAATTCCCGCAGGACAAATATCCATCGTGGGCAGATTCTTAAATTCCCAGCTTACTGCTATTCCAAACGCACAAATCCATTTTGCAAACACAGGAACAGAGGTGATTTATTCAGGATCATTCTTTGGAATTCCTGGATACTATTTACGTAACTTCAAAGAAACCGGCGCCGATGGTGGTTTTATTGCGAATGGTTTAAGCCGAAGCCTTCACTCAATCGAAATTTTTCATGAACAAGAAACTCATCCCGGATATCAAATAGATTTAACAGGAATACCTGAAGATGTTCACTTTGTTTCTCTTGCTCTGCAAAGTGGATCTGCTCTCAACATTAATTCAAGTGTGGTGGATGGCGATAGCTTTGATCGTCCCAGTTGTGGCCTTCAAGCTCTTATCTCTGGCCAAAGCAACGTTTTTATCCCTCAAGAAGATGGAAATCTTTGGATTGAATCAAGAACTCGCCCCACCGTTAGCAATCTAAAAATCAAACCAGCCTGCAGGGGTTATCTTCCTACTTATTTAAGTCAGATTTCTCATGATACTCTTTTCCCGCCCACTATTGGACTTTTCAGTACACAAGTTGTGAATGAAATGCTTAAAACTCTCAATCGTAGTTGGTCTAAAGATGAATCCCTTGTCTTAGGGCACATCTATCCTCAAAAAGATTTTAAACATCCTGAAATTAGTGAAACGATGGTGAAAGTTTTCAATGCTCATGGCCAACGCGCCAAAGCAGAAGTTTTTTACTTTGATCGTGAAAATAATCTAGACCCGCGTATTCAGAGTACAGACTCTCACTATCAAAATTTTTTAGTGACTGGTCTCGAAGAGGGCGAATATCATTTCGTTTATCAAGATGTGCAGACAAAAACCGCTCACGGAATGCAAGTCGTTCGTGTTCGTTTAGGCGGAATCACTCAGGTTGATTTTTAAAGACCCTACTAGATAAAAAATTAAGTTGATTGAGCGTCGACCGTAACTTTACCACCTGACCTATGCAAACGAGATAAGGTCAACATCGTTGCACGATATCCTTTACGAATAATCATCTCTGCATCTTCTTCTTTCAAAGAAAAACTCGGCATATGAAACATTTGAGAATCGCTTGGCATCGGATGAATGTAAATGTAATCAATCATCGGATTATATTCAAAACGCTCTACCAAACGATTAATCAATTCATCACAAAGTTTAGAATCTAAATGTTTTTCTTTAAAAAACTTGAAAACTTCTTTTAAAAGCAATCTTTCTTTGCGTCGCGTTCCTCGAACAGAACGAATTTTTTTATCAAGCAGCTGCATAAGAGCCTGCGAACCAATACTTTGAACGCCTAAATCCGAAAAGCTTCCACCTTCAGGCCTCATCCAAAGAGGTTGAGACACATAACTACATATTGCTAAATCACATCCAACTTCTTGAGGAATATGATCGCTTAAAGGTTCGCGAATTTCGCCATCAAAAAAATCTCTCGCTCGACGATCAATCTGAATGCGCCACGGATGAAAAAGAGGTGGTAGCGCCATACTGGCTGCGCAGGCATCGCCGATAGAGACGTCATCACGAAATTCCACCATTTGCGCGCTATCAAAACTGTTGCGATTTCCAAAAATAACCTTTCGAGGCTCATTAAGCTCTGTCGCTACAACATAGAGATTGGCAGCAAGCTCACTAAACTTATCCGTCTTGAGAATATGACTCATCATGTAACGACGTATTCCCTCTGTGCTAAAAGGGCTTTGAAAAGATTTTTTAGTGAACGACGCAAGCAGCAAAGTATCTAAATTCAAAAGGCTTAACGCTTTATCAATACGCGGACTAAAAATGTCGCGATACCGAATGGGAGGCAATTCCCCTTTTTTCAAATCTTTGCTTCGATACGCTCCCGAAAAATCCTGAATTCGCCCACCCTGCGCAAGAAAGCTTGTAATAAAACTTCCTGCAGATGATCCAACATAAGTTGAGATCGTAGGCTTTTCGTCAAGATTTTGAGAGCTGTTATCTTTTTTAAGTCCTCCTGCAAACCCAAAACCCAATTGTTCAAGAGCCATGACCACGCCCGTATGAAAGCAGGCAGCCTTCACTCCGCCGCCTCCACAGACCAAGGCAATGTTCTTTTTCTCAGAAAGCTGAATTCGACTCACAGTTCTATCTTAAGCGTTGTCAGGATTTTTCACGAGTCGGGTTAGATGAATAAATTGATGAATAAAGAGATCTCACTGCACGATTCCTTGCGGATTTTTTAGAAGCACCTTACACTTTTCTTATGGCCTGGATTGATTTAGCGCAGTTTGCGAGTAAGTACGGAGTGTCTCAATCCACTTTACGCAGACGAATACGCGCCAATACTATAAACTACAGGCTTGAGCGGGGAAAATATTTTCTTGATGATTCACCCAGCGTCCTCAGTGAAGCACCCTTGTTTGCGCGAAATGTAAACCAACCTCTTACAACGGCTGCTTCACAAAGAGCTCTTCAATCTCATCAAAACATCACTGAGCCCACAAGCGAAACAA
>JBILWH010000149.1:0-4425 GCA_044370015.1 Bdellovibrionota bacterium
GAGGCTCAATAAAGTTTAAAACTTTTGCAGCTAGCTCTGAGCTTTTGCGGATTCCCTCTATCTCTGCAGGAGTCTTAATAATTATTGAAGTTGCCATGAACGAGTGACCTTATCAAAAGTCGTTTCGAATGGCATCCCCACTGCTCTCAGTCTCAGCATCGGTTGTCGAATTTTCATGGCCAGCTTGAGTTTCGGGGTTGAGAGAGGGGCCATAGCCCGTGATAATGATGGGTTTGTTGATTTCGGCAGATATTTCGCCATTTGGAAGAGTTCTTTTTTGTCCGGGAGCTGTACCTTCAATAAAATATTCAGAAATGAGTTTTTTGCTTCTTGAAGTAGGAAGGCTTCCAGTTTCTGCATCAACAGTAACTTGCGAGATTCCCTCGGGTACGGAGAAATCTTGAATCTCCATATCTTTTGTTGCTGCTTTCATATATTCAAGCCAAATGGGAGCTGCAGCACGTGTTCCTGTTTCAGCAGGACCCACTTGTTGATTTTCATCAAATCCCACCCACACACTTGTCATCATTTGAGGGATGAATCCAACAAAGAGCGCATCTTTGTAATCGCTGGTTGTTCCGGTTTTTCCTGCGACGGGACGCCCCAGTGCTTTAAGACTAGCTCCTGTTCCGAAATCAATCACAGAACGCATAAGTGAACTTACAAGAAATGCAACTTGAGGGCTAATGATTTGTTCAGCGGTTAGGTCTTGATGTTCTTCAATTTTTTCACCTTTACGATTTTCAATTTTTCGGATGAAATAGGGAGAAGTTTTCTTTCCCTGATTTGCAAAAACAGAAATAGCATTTGTAAGTTCATCAAGTGTAATTCCACTGCTTCCAAGTGCGAGAGTAAGATCGTCATTAAGCTTTCCTTTAATCCCGAGTTTTCTTGCAAAATCAATAGCAGCTTGAACTTTGATGTGTTGTAAAAGCTTGATGGTCGGAATGTTTCGAGAATAGGCAAGGGCTGATCTTAGGGAGGTGTCGCCGTAGGAAACAGATCCGTAGTTATCAGGCTTCCAAGATTTTTCAAGTTCGTCTTTTTCGCTGTTGTCTTTATAAACTATTGGAGAGTCAACGATGATACTTGCAGGGGTAAGTCCTTTTTCAAGAGCAGCTCCAAAGATAATAGGTTTGAAGGTTGAGCCAGGCTGACGAACAGCCTGGGTCGCTCTGTTGAATTCTGAACGAGTTGAGTAGAAGTCATATCCACCAACCATAGTGTGAATGGCTCCATCAGGAAGTCGATAGCTTAAAAGAGAGCCCTGAACGAGCGGTTTTTGATCTAGAGCAAAGTTATCTCCTCCTAGATATTGAACATCTATTAAATCACCAATGCTTAATTCGCGAAAAGGATCACGAATAATTTTTTCTTTATAAATTTCTGTAGGATTGGCTTCACGTGCCCATTGATAATTGCTGGGAGTAACGCTTCCACCTTTGTTACCTACCTGGATAAGGATATTTTTTCGAATTTTGTCTTTGCCTAAAACTAAAGCAGGATAGGTTTTCCCTTGTTTAAGGGGAGTTGTTTCCTTGGCGTCGACCGGAGAATTCATCTTTCCGTCAGGTTTTAAAAATTTAAAGTCATAGGCTTCTTCAACAATTTTTTTATGAGACTCGTTTAAGAAAGCTTGTCGAGTCATTTCATTTGGAAAGTTTTGTTGCGGTTTACGAAAACCCATTCTTTTATCAACTTTTTCTAGTCCATGATCCACAGAGTTTTGAGCAGCTGCTTGAGCTTGAGAATCGATTGTTGTGTAAACCTTAAGTCCTTCTTCGTAAAGCGCTTTTTTACCATATTTTTCTAGGAGATATCGCCTAACATGTTCAGAAAAATAAGGAGATGACCATCGAATTTCTTTTACTTTATTTTTAACTTTGATGTCTTCGTTAAGAACTTTTTGATATTCCAAATCTGAAATGAAACCCACCTCTTTCATTCTTTTCAGTACGTAGCGTTGTCTTGACCGGCATGCTACGGGATTGGAGATAGGGTTTTCTCGTGAAGGAGATCGTGGCAGACCTCCAAGGATAGCAGCTTCGCCTAGTGATATATCTTTAGCATGTTTTCCGAAATAAATAAGTGAGGCAGCTTCAATTCCATAGGTACCTTGACCTAAATAAATTTGATTGAGGTATCGATTAAGTATTTGGTCTTTTGTTAATTTCTTTTCAATTTCTAAAGCTAAAAAAAGTTCCTTAATCTTACGAGAGTATGATTTTTCGGGGCTTAGAAAAAAAGTTTTTGCAACCTGCTGGGTAATTGTTGAGCCGCCTTGGACTTTTGATCCAGCAATAAAGTTTTTAATTGCAGCTCTCAAAAGAGTCAGAGGATTAACTCCTTTATGACGGTAAAATTCATCATCTTCGGCAGCGATGAAGGCTTTTTTGATAATGTCAGGAATTTCTTTTTCTTTAAGTTCCACACGCTGTTCAGACGAATATTCCGCGATGACGGTATCACTTTGATCATACACAGTTGTTACGACACGAGGCTCGTACTCAATCAACGTGTTAATTGTAGGAAGATTTAAAGATTGTATGAAAGCATACGCTCCAATAAAAATTAAAAGAAAAAACCCCAAAAGACTTAGCTTGAGAATTCTTTTGAAAACACTTTGCTCTTTGTATTCACTCCACCATAATTCAGCAGCATCAATAATTTTGTTTTGAATATTTTTGAATCGAGGCATACGCGTTGATTTATTTTATCAGTTTATAGCGTTCGCCTAAATGGAGGAACAAATTAATCACACTCGCTCCAAAAAGAGTTCCTAAAATAAATCCCGCTAAAACATCACTTGGATAATGGCGACCCATTAAAACCCTTCCTAGAGATATAATCAGGGCTAATACCAAACAAAAGTAATGCAGGTAAGAATTTCGTGACAGCTCTCTTTTGTGAAGGATCCAGAGAACTGTCGTAAGTGCAAAAAGATTGAAAGCGTGGTTTGAGGGAAAACTGAACGAATATTTGACGCTTGCAAGGTAAAAGCTTTCAAGGCTTTGTTCGGGACGAAGGCGAATGGTGATGTTTTTAATCGTATTTGAAAAAAAATCACCTAATGAGCTCATACAAATAACACTAAAAAGTAAAAATATTTTGCTTTTTTTTGAAAGCTCTCTCAAGGAAACCCAAAGAAAAGTTGCAATAAGAAAATAGAAAAAATATTTTATTAATTCTGATTCGCAAAGAACTTTAAAAAAAGGTAAACAAGATGAATTTTTTTTGCATTCAAGTATGAGTTTTTCAGAAATGAAGGCATCCCAGCGTAACCAAGTTCTTTCAGCTTCCTTCCATTGTTCCGGTTGAAGCATTTGGAGTGGATATACGGGGCGTGACATGAAGTACCTCTTCTAAGGAAAAATCATTTTCGATCTTAAGTCCACTAGGAAGATTGGTGGGAGCGATATTTTCATGTAGTTTTTCGATTTTTTTAAATGCTTGAACGCCGAGCTCATCTCTCCAAACAAGAAAAGAAGACTCTTTATTTCCCTTGCTACCCAAAAATTTTGTATCTTGATAATTTTTCTCAAAATTTTTAAGAAGAGATGTTTTCACCTCTTGAGAAGCTCTAGAGTTTTTTTGTTGAAGATATAAAGGAAGGTTGTCCCAACTCTTTTCAAGAGTCTTCCAGTTTCCTTCATAGTTAGCAGAATGCTGAAGAGGGTATCTTCTTAAGGAATTATTCATTTCAGCAAACTCAAATCCTTCGTTAAGAAGTTCATTTTTTTCAGCAAGCGTTATTTTTTTCTCTTTAAAAATTCTCTCCACAAAACTTTTCTTTTTACTTTCGAGAAAACTACTTTTATTTGGATGTCTAAAAAGATCAAAGCGAGGAGGATTGGGAACAATGAGTGAAAGATAGAGGGCCTGGCGAGGGCTTAAGTCTTTTGCTGCTTTGTCAAAAAAGTGACGGCTTGCAGCTTCGGCACCATATAATCCTGGACCCCACTCAATAATATTCAAATAAAGTTCTAGTATTTGTTTTTTACTCAAATCGCGTTCTAGCTGAAGCGCCCATGGAATTTCAAAAAGCTTTCGAGTGTAACTTTTCTTTTTGTCGAGAAAGAGATTTTTAGCAAGTTGCTGAGTGATTGTGCTGCCGCCTCTTTTAATTTTGTGAGCGTTAAGATTGGATTTAAGAGAGGTTTCAATTTGGTTTAGGTCAAAACCTTCGTGGTCAAAAAACTTTGCATCTTCAGAAAGAACTACGAAATTTTGTAAGTCTGGTGAGAGCTCAGAAAGTCCTTTGTAAAATTGAGTACGGTCAATAGGAATATAAAATAGAATATTTTCGTTTCGGTCGAGAACGGAGGTATTACTGGAAGGTTTAAGCTTTTCAAACTGAAGCTTTTCAGGGGGTAGCTTGTAGGGAAGTTGGGCTTTAATCCATTCAGATAAGTTGGCCTGGAGATA
>JBILWH010000150.1:0-4421 GCA_044370015.1 Bdellovibrionota bacterium
GTCTTCTCTCCGTAAAAGATCAAGTCACTCATCATATTGAAGTGGCTCCTTCCAAAGTTTTAACGGGAATGGTGGCGCGTGTGGATTCTTTGAAACATTGGAAAAATGTTCACTTTGAAGATCCGACAAAAGTAGAAGAGGTTTTTTCAAAAATTTAAAATGTTACTACAAGGAAAAAAAATAATTTTAACAGGTGGCTCTCGAGGAATCGGAAAATCATGCGTGGACTATTTGGCTTCGCAAGGAGCGAAAGTGGCCTTCACTCATACGGGTTCTGGAAACAGCGCAGCTATTGAAAGTTTTGAAGCAGAACTCAGAGCTAAGAGATGTGATGTAAAAGCTTTTGCGGTGAATCTTTCCGAAGTGGGGTCCTTTAAGGAAAAGATTTCTCAGATGACCGATTATTTGGGAGGCCTCGATGGTCTTGTGAATAATGCAGGCATTACGAGCGATAACTTGATTTTGAGAATGAAAGAAGAAGAGTTCGATAAGACTTTGGATGTGAATCTCAAGGGCGCTTATTTTTTTACAAAAGAATGTTTGCGTTCGTTGATGCGCTCTGAGTCTTCGACATCGGTTGTGTTTATGAGCTCGGTCGTGGGCGTAATGGGAAATTCAGGGCAGTCGGCTTATGCTGCCTCAAAGGCGGGGCTTGTGGGATTGGCGAAATCCTTGGCCAAGGAACTTGCTTCGCGCCAGTTAAGGGTTAATGTAATAGCACCAGGATTTATTCAGACCGAAATGACTGGAGTATTAGATGAGTCCGTTAAGAAATCTTACATGGACAACATCCCTCTAGGTCGTTTTGGGGAAGCAGAGGAAGTAGCCCAAGCGGTGACTTTCTTGCTTTCAGATATGTCGCGTTACATAACGGGACAGGTCTTGAACATAAATGGTGGCTTGTATATTTAAGGAATTAAGATTTTAAATTAAGGAGTTCGGACTCATGAACGTAGAAGAAAAAGTAAAATCAATTATTGTTGAACAACTCAATGTAGATGCAGACGCTGTAAAACCAGAAGCAGCTTTCATCGAAGATTTGGGTGCCGATAGCCTTGATATCGTTGAATTGGTGATGACTATGGAAGAAGAGTTTGATCTCGAAATTCCTGATGAAGCGGCAGAAAAAATCAAAACTGTTGGCGACGTTGTTACATACGTTAAAACCAACAGCAAAGAATCTCATTAATTAGCTTTTTGGATTTCAGCCTATGAGTCAGCAAAAACGGTCCAATGAGCGTAGAGTTGTCGTCACGGGTATGGGGTGTGTCACCTCACTCGGTTTGAATGTTTCAGATTTCTGGAAGAGTCTTCTTTCAGGTAAGTCAGGTATCTCTACCATTAACTCTGTTGAGACCTCTGATTTAGATGTTCATTTTGGTGGAGAAATTAAAAATTTTGATGCAAGTCTTTGGATTAATAAAAAAGATTTGCGTCGAATGGACCGTTTTATCCAACTAGGCCTTGCATCAAGTCTTCAAGCGATTGAAGAAAGTAAACTTGATTCTTTTCCTGATAAGCGTCGCATTGGTGTATTGCTTTCAAGTGGGATCGGTGGATTGTCAGCGATCGAGGAATGCTCTGTCAGTTTATCCCAAGGAAAAAGACTTTCTCCCTTTTTTATTCCCTCCATTATTTCTAATTTGCTCCCTGGTCAGTTGAGTATTTTGAAAGGGTACAAGGGTGCAAATTTTTGTATCACTTCTGCTTGTTCGAGTTCAGCTCATTCTGTGGGCGAAGGTTTTCGTATGATTCAACGGGGCGATGCGGATGTAATGGTTGTGGGCGGTAGTGAAGCTCCTTTGACTCGACTCTCTATTGCAGGATTTTCTGCGATGAAGGCTTTGTCCACTCGAAATGAATTTCCTGAAAAAGCTTCAAGTCCTTTTGATGTAAATCGCGATGGTTTTGTGATGAGTGAAGGGGCGGCGACTTTGATCTTAGAAACTCTTGAGAGCGCAGAAAAAAGAGGCGCTCCAATTCTTGCAGAAGTTGTGGGCTACGGGGCAAATTGCGATGCATATCATATGACGGCCCCCACAGAAAATGGTGAAGGGGCTCGTGAGTGTATGGAATATGCCCTTGCAGATGCTTCTGTTTCTCCCAGTGAAATTGATTATATCAACATGCACGGCACTTCGACGTCTGTGGGTGATGTTGCGGAGTCTCGTGCTATTGCAACCTTAATTCCTGAGTGGAAAAAACACCTTCTTGTGAGTTCTACAAAATCGATGACAGGGCATTTGCTGGGCGCTGCAGGAGCGCTCGAAGCGTTGGCATGTGTGATGGCAATGCGTGAGGGAAGAATTCCTCCCACAATCAACTTGCATCAGCAAGATCCCGAATGCCCGCTTGATTACGTGGCCCACGAAAGCCGCGCGCACCAAATGAAAGCGGTTATGTCGAACAGTTTTGGTTTTGGTGGAACAAACGTTTCTCTTGTTTTTAAGAAATTATAAATTACTAAAGTTTAATCAACTGTCTAAAAAATCATCTTAACAATTAAGTCTGGGGTTAGTTTTTTATGCTCTGACTGGGCCTTTTTTTTGCATCTTACAAAGAGGGTAATTGGGTTAGGGGGTAAGGCGTGAGATTCTTAACAATCGATAGTCTCGAAAAGACACTTAAAGTTGTTTTTGTTGCGTTTTGCATGGCATTTTTAAGTGCCCCTGCTTTTTCTGGTGTTACGGCGCAAGACAATGATTCAAGTCATGGCTCTTCAGCGAGTGATGATTCCTCCTCCGACTCAAAACCTTCTACAGTTCAAACTCCAACAAATGAATCTCAAGTATCTTCCAAAAGACCTAGTAACCAAGATCTAAAACAAGTTAGATCTACCATTAATGACGGAGCAAGCCGTATCGTAAAATCGTTAGGCTGTTTAGCAGAAGTTAATAACAATCAATTTGATCGTATGGTCGAAGAGTGGGGCAAGAAAATTTACGATCTCGGTGAAGCTCCTAAGATGATCACCGAAAAAACTCGCTACTCCAGTTATTTGCGCTTTGTTGCTTGGGATTATTTAAAGAGCGAAAAGATTTGTAATTCAACTTCAAATCGTTGTTATCAAAGGCTTTATAAACCAGTAGATGAGTTGTTTGCTTTGTTACGAGAGGGTGATTTAAACAATGAAACAAAAAAGAAGAAGTTAGAAGATTTAAAAATAAAAATCAGTGATGTTGTAAAAAGCATTCGTGATGAAAATAATACAAAACCTGCTTGTTTAGCTTTAGAAGAGCATGTTCTAGATGATAAAAAAGTATCTTCTCTTTCAGGAACATCTCCTGTTTCAGATGCAAAAGTAGATACAAAAGAAGACGAAGCAAAAGATGTTAAACAAGTAACAGCTATGCCGACAAGAAAAAGTCTTTTGTTAAAGCCAAAGGCTTCGCCAGATCATACTGTTAATGAGGAGTCTGGAGTATCTGAAAAAGGTAAAGTAGCAAGCGATAACACTCATCAAGCTCCAAAAACTAAACAGTTACAATTGGGCAGCAGCGTTGCCAGATACAGAAAAGCTCTTCTTGATGCGGGCGCAGACCCTAGAGCCGTTGAGCATGCTTTGAGCTACTTTGAGGCCAATCGTGAAAGGTTTAAAAATCAAAATTATATCAGCGTGATTGATGCTACGAAAAGATCAAGTGAAGAACCGTACTTTTTGTTAGATACCAAAACTATGGGAGTTAAAAGATATGATGTCGCTTACGGGATGGGTAGCACATCAAGAATAAACGCTATTCCAACTAGATTTAATAGAATAAATGTTCCAGGCTCGCTGCAGACGCCTGCAGGCGCTTTGCTATTAACTCACTTTGAAGATGTTGGTTTTGGCAATGCAAAACACCCAAAAAGAGTTTATATCCAAGGACTCGAAGAAAGAAATAAACAAATAGGTAAAATTAAGGGTGATGTTATTATGCATGATGCTGGCTATGTGCATAACGGTGGAAGAAGTCATGGCTGCCCAGCATTTGATCCAAAAGATTTTCGTCAAATTTACCCTCTAGTTTCGGGTGGATCTTTTCTTTATATTTATTCTCCTTTCGCTGATAATAGTTACCGTCGAGATAGTCACTCTACTTAGTTTTTAATTGTGTAAAGTATTTTTGAGCTTCAATTATAAAAAATGTTAAAGAAGAAATAGAAAGACAAATTAAAAGTTCTTTTGCGCTAAGAGCATGTGTTTTAAGAATTCTCCTTAGCGGCTCATAGTAAAGTGTTGTGAGTTGAAGAATGATTGTGAAAATAACAGAGACTAAAAGCGGAATGTTTGAAAAAAATAATTTTCTATTGAGTGAGCTTTTATCTGAGCGGATCGCTAAAATATGTCCTAATTGCGATAAAGTCAGCACGGTGAAAACCATGCTTTGCCAGTGGCTTGATCCTGAGTGATAAGCCCAAGCCAGAACACAGAGGCTAAG
>JBILWH010000151.1:0-4406 GCA_044370015.1 Bdellovibrionota bacterium
ATAAAGGTTTACCCAAAAAAGCTTTGATGATTTCTATTCTTCGAGCCTGCCCCCCCGACATTTCAGCCACTCTTTTATCCAAATAAGTCACTCGAAGCTTTTGCGCTAAACTATTGATTTCGTGAGCAGCCTCAGACATGTCCATTCCCAAAACCCGTGCATGTAAAAGAAGATTTTCTCGGCCCGTCAGAATTTTATCAAGACTAGGAGATTGAAAACAAATACCCAAGAGCCCGCGGACATAAGACTCATTTTCCTTGAGCTTTTTCCCATCAAAGAAAATTTCTCCCGACCAGCCATGTAACTGTGTCGAAAGGACTTTGAAAGCGGTAGATTTTCCACTTCCGTTTGGTCCCAAAAGAGCAACTCTTTTAGAGGAAGGAATTGAAAAAGATAAATTGTTTAAAACAGAATCGCTTGCCTTTCGAGTATAGGCATAAGAAACATTTTTTAATTCAAGAAGGGACATGTTTTAATTTTATCCCTCTCTCCGAACAAGCCACCAGATCCATCCAGCTAGACCCATGGGAATAATCGCAAAAAGGCTTCCTGTTAAAAGCATTTTAAGGCTTGAAGATTCTTGCCCACAACCCATGCATGCATAAGCTTGTATCACGAAAAGAAGAGATGTTAAAGAAAAACTATTTCGAATGAGCTTCTTCATGGACCTCATTCTTGGCTTCGTGTCCCCCAGCAGGAATATCTTTTTTGGCTTCTGGAGCAATCGAATTTCCGAATTCATCGACGTGACGCTGCTCAAGGTTCCTCTGACCCCAAAAACGCTTGGTTTCTCCCACATACACATTCGAATGCCTGCGAACTTGTAATTTTGCATCAACAATCAAATAAACAGCATAAAAGAAGGCCACAAATAAAGGAAAAAGTAACACTACCTTCAAACCCTTTGTTTCATGGTTTAAATGCATATAAATCCAACCGACTGCAAAAGCTTTTGCCAAGGAAGCAACCACAACCATCAAGGTCACAGCGAGCTTTGGCAGAGGAACCTGAACAATGGCTACTTCAAAAACAGTCAGAGCGGTTAAAATATAAAAAACCTTCCAATAGGTTTTACGTTTTTCTGTTGGGCTGTGAATTACTTCGCTCATAAAATCCTCAAATCAAATAAATAAAGGTGAAGACCAAAATCCACACCAAGTCGACAAAGTGCCAAAAGAGACCCGCAATTTCGACCTCGTTCATGTTTCCATCATCGTATTTTCCAGCTACCGCTCGTCCAAAAATCGACATCAAGTAAACGACCCCTGAAAAAACGTGAAATCCGTGAAAGCCTGTAACCAAGTAAAAGGTTGAGGCAAACTGCGGAGGCCCTTTTGCAAAATCCCAAAAGATCATCCCCGTGTGAACCAGATGTGTATACTCATAAACTTGAATCCCTAAGAAGATCAGCCCACCAAAAATAGTAAGCCCTAAAAAGCGTAATAAGTTTTTGCGGTCTTTTTCTTCTCCCGCTGCTTGAGCCAAAACCATTGTCACCGAGCTGCAAATTAGAATAAAAGTTGCAAGAGCCGAAAGTCCAATCCCTAAATAATGGGCAGGATCAGGCCATTCTGGATTTCGCGCACGTAAAATTCCATATCCCAAAAGAAAACCCGCAAAAGTAAGACCGTCGGTTGACAAAAAGACCCACATTCCGATCTTGCCGTTTGTGGCAGAACCAAAAATATCAGGTTTTCGCTCAACTTTTTTAGGACTCGTATGAACGCCATGACCTGAGTGAACATTTGATGTTGAACCCATATTTTCAAGAAAATAGACTTCTTTAGCTCGATCATCAACACATACGTTCATTTTCAAGCTTTATTCTTTACAGTTTATTGTTAAGCGCTGGACGCACAGGCTTTGAAAAGATATTTAAATATCAACTCAAGATGGAGGTAAGTAAATGGAGGTGAACGTGGCAGAAAACTACAACAATTTTTTTCCTGCTCTCAACGCCGCATTGAACGGCACTTCCGCTATTCTCTTGGCCCTAGGTTTCTTTTTTGTCAAAAACAAACAACTTTCAGCGCATCGTAGTTCGATGATACTTGCCTTTCTCGTCTCTAGTGCTTTTTTGGTGAGCTATCTCTACTACCACTTCAACTACACCTCTCAGCGATTTGAAGGATCTCCTCTTGCACGCACTCTCTACCTGATTATGCTCGTAAGTCATATTTTAGGTGCTATCATTCTTGTTCCAGGAGTCATCGGCATGCTCCTTCATGCTGCAAAAAAAAATTGGCAAAAGCATAAAAAACTCGGTCGTTGGGTATTTCCCCTCTGGATGTACATCTCGGTTACGGGCGTTCTTATTTACTTTTCCCTCTATGGAGTTAAAAAATTATGAGTGACATTAAAAAACAAGGCAAACAGCTCTACTACATATCCGCGCTAACTCTTGTGTTAACCTTTTGCATGATTGTCTTGGGTGGTGTTGTAAAAAATACAGGCTCCTCGATGGCATGTCCCGATTGGCCAACGTGCAACGGAAGTCTGATGCCCGAAATGGTGGGCGCCGTTGCCATTGAACACTCCCACCGAATCTTGGGAACTGTCTTGGGAATCTTAGCCTGCCTAATGGTTTTTATTGGAGTAAGAGCTCGAAAAAAAGAGCCGCTTCTTTTTTACTCAACCCTTGTGGGACTAGTGCTCGTCATTGCACAAGGAGTCTTAGGTGGATTAACTGTTCTCAATAAAATCTCGGCTTTCTATTCAAGTCTACACCTTGGACTAAGCCACCTCTTTTTTGCCACAGTTCTTTTTATTTTTTTCAAATCCTGTGCAGTCTCTTCCGAGCAAAAAAACAAAGACCCAGAATTTCCCTCAAAATTGGTCACTCTTGCAAAAATTGCTTGTGGTCTTGTATTTGTGCAAATTTGCTTAGGTGGAATCATTCGACATTTTGGTGCGGGACCCGCTTGTGGTCTTGGATGGCATGCAGCCTTTCTTTGCCAAGAACTCGACACAGGCGTTCTCACTTTGTGGCCTAAAAACTGGCCCGGCCAACTTCATATGCTCCATCGCCTAAACGGTTATTTCGTGATGTTTGCTTTAATAGGTCTCACTATTCCTCTTTTAAAATTTGCTCGACTCAATAAATTGCCTTCGCTCCGAAGATTGCTGATCGCCATTCATGCAACTGTTTTTTTACAAGTCACAATTGGCCTACATGTCGTTTCAACCTATATTTCGGCTGTGATTGTAACCCTCCATCTTGCCTTTGGTCTTCTTCTTTGGGCGCTGGTGCTCGCAGTCTTTTTTAGGCTCAACCAAAAATACATGGCCAAAGGAGCTCAGTGTTGCGCGTGAATCAAAGCTCTTTCAAAAATGAAAGTCATCGCATCCTTCGCTCTCTCTTAGAATGTGCAAAACCAGGACTGAGCTCAATGGTTATTGCAACTTTTGGGATTGGGGTTCTTCTTGCTCTTCCCGGCCAAACACCTTTTTGGAATTTACTTTTAGCCTCTATGGGAACCACCTTTCTTGTCGGTGGGGCCAACATTTGGAATTGCTGGCTTGAACGCGATGTTGATCCGTTTATGTCACGTACAAAAAACCGTCCACTTGTGACAGGTCGGCTCAAGAATTTTGAAGCCGTATTAGGAGCTCTTGCTACATCTGTTGCAGGACTTGGATTACTCTTTTATTTTTCAAACCCTCTGACTACTTTTTTAGGTTTTCTCTCTTTAGTGAGTTACGTGCTTTGCTACACGCCACTCAAGCGTCGCTCTACTTTATCTCTGTTTGTAGGGGCTATTCCCGGAGCGCTTCCTCCTGTAATGGGTTGGACAGCGGCCCAAGGAGAAATTGGCCTTGTCGCAATCCTTCTTTTTTGGATTCTTTTCTTGTGGCAACTGCCGCATTTTATATCTATCGCTCTTTTTCGACGCGACGAATATGAACGAGCGGGCCTTAAAACACTTCCTCTTCAGATCGGTGTCGAACCTGCCAAGTGGCACATGCTTCTTTATTCAGCCCTTCTTGTCAGCGTGAGTTTTATTCCCTATTTTTTACACTTAGCAGGAAGTGTTTATATGGCAGCAGCTCTCTTAATGGGAATTGCTTTCATATGGTTCTGCTGGGAAAGTCTAAGCGAACTCGAAGGTTCAAGTTGTGCCCGGAAAGTTTTCTTTGCTTCAATTGCTTATTTGCCCGCTACCTTGGGTGTCTGGGTAATTGAATCTTTTGTAAGGAGTTTGTTGTTGTGAGAGCACGTCATATGAAAATTAACTTTAAAAATTTCCTCTTCCTTATTCTATTTTCCATTTTTTTAAAACTAAACGCGCCGCAAGTTCAGGCTCAAACTGTTGACCAACTTCACCAATCCAATCCCAACTTTGAAAAAGAAAAGATTCATGCTCAGGGCATTTACCCACCACCTGCCGGTCTTTACAACACATACA
>JBILWH010000014.1:0-12981 GCA_044370015.1 Bdellovibrionota bacterium
TTAATGATATCATTTTGGCTTGTCCTCTCGTAAAAAGAAGAGGGCAAAGTTTCATTGTGTTCTAATAAAACATTTCGAATAAAGTTAAGAGCTTCAAAATAAACTCTCCAAATTTCTTCATAAACAATCGGATCTTCTATGTCATAGCCATAGGCTTTTAAAAAAGTCTTTGCCTCATTTTTGGTCCGAACATTTAAGTGCGGAAAATCAACAATAGATTCCCCTTGAATTGTTTGATTGATGGGGAGCCAATCATGATGCCACTGGCTTAAGGCCATTCTCTTTTAAAGTTCCTTACCAATCACGATTATCGTCTGAGTCGTTATCACTGTCACTCTTCTTATCGTCATCAGCCCACTCATCATCCTCAGTCCACTCATCAGAATCGTCGAAGTTACCTCGCTCCCCTTCCTCATCGTCTTCTGCTCCTTCAATGGCAGCAGGATCGCTTTTCCACCATTCAGGAGGTCCATCCGCATCTTCATCTTCAAACTCTTCAAGTTTTGTCCGAGCTTTTTCGTCTTCCTCAAAATCATCTACTTCGCTATCAGCGAGTACATAAGAAGCAGCAAGCTCTTCTTTAGGAAGAATTTTAGACAAAGCAACCGCAGGAGCCGCTTTAGTAAGAGGCTTTGCGGTCTTGTCCAATTTTTTCTCTGATTTTTCGGTCGTTTTTTTAGGCTCCGCCTTTGTAAGAGTCTTATCTTTAGAAATGGTTTTACTAACTGTTTTCGCCACAACTTTTTTTGAAGTACTCTTTTTGTCTGACTTAGCAGCCTTTACAGGCTTAGAAGCTTTTGAGGCAGCCTTTGGAGCTTTTTTAGAATTTTTACTTTTACTCGCCATATGTCCTAAAAACATTTACAAAGGGGTAGTAGGACTTGTGTCAAGAACAGATTTAAAAATCCTTTACGAAGATCAAAATTTGTTAGCAATTTACAAGCAGCCTTGCGTTCACAGTAACGAAGTTGAGTTTAAACGCGGCGCACAAATATTCAAAGCCACCCACAGACTTGATTACGAAACCCAGGGCCTTCTCTTAATGGCTTCAGAAAGCTCTTGGCGGGCCTACAACGCCTTATTCTTAGGCCATTCAACCCAAAAGATTTATCTTGCGGGCGCCTCGTATAATAAAAACTGCTTAGGAAAAAAAGAAGGGTTTGTGGCCTCTCGCTATCGCTCTTCAAAAAAAACAAATTTCAGTGAAAATTCTCAAATCTTTAAATCATTTCATTCCGTTTTAGAAGCCAAGCACAATATTCGAGAGTCTTCTGAAAAAATAAAATTCTCAGGTCATGTTTACGAGGTTGAACTCATAACGGGAAGAAGACACCAAATCAGAAGTTTTTTTGCTTCTCAAAAAAATCCTCTAAAAGGTGACAAACTTTACGGTGATACAAGCTCTCAAAAAACCCTTGAGCTTTTTAGCTGGAAATTAAAATTCCTCGATCCCTTTTTAAAAAAAGAAATTTCTCTTCAAGCTCCAACTTCTTTATTCACGATTGATGAAGAAGCCTTAGGCCATAAATAATCTTTTAGTTGTGCGATGTTTTTAATTTTTAAAGCATGAGCTCCCGCTGGAACAGAAATCTTTTTAGAATGCCCACTATCTGAGATCATAATTTTTTTGAATCCCATTCTTGAAGCTTCTTTCACACGAATATCTAGATGCTGCACAGAGCGCACCCCACCCGTTAAACTCACCTCACCCAAAAGCAAAACATCTTCTGGAACGGCTTTATCAAGACGAGCCGAAGCCAATGCAGCCGCAATGGCTAAATCAGCTGCCGCTTCCTCTATTTTGGCTCCAGCGGCTACTTTGAGGTAAACATCATAATTTGAAAAATCTATCCCATATTTCTCAAGGACCGCGAGCAATAAGGCTACTCGATTTTGATCGATTCCCTGAAAGGTCCTTCGCGGAAAACCCTGAAAACACCTTTGAACAAGAGCCTGAACCTCTACAAGATAACATCGCGTTCCCTCAACAAGAGCTGCAACAGATGTTCCCGAAGATCCCCTTTGTCTTTCTGATAAAAACTGCTCAGATGGATTTAAAACTTCAACAAGCCCCTCTTCAGACATTTCAAAAACAGCTGATTCATTTGCGGAACCAAAGCGATTTTTTTGAGTTCGCAAAATCCTCAATGCTCCCTCATGCAAACTTTCAAAGTAAAAAACCGCATCCACCATATGCTCTAAAAGCTTAGGTCCTGCAAGAGACCCTTCTTTTGTCACATGTCCCACCATCACCACAATACATTTTCGAGATTTTGCAATTTCTAAAAACTTTTGCGTCACTTCACGAATCTGACTTACTGTTCCTGCACTTGATTCAAGTGTTGAAGTTGCAAGTGTTTGCACACTATCGACGATGATAAAATCTGGTTCGTAATTTTGAATAAGAGAAACAGCTTCCTCTAAATTATTTGTTGAAAGAAATTGAAGAGATTCTAAATCGATTCCCAATCTTTTTGCTCGGTCAGCAACTTGAAGACCCGATTCCTCACCGCTCACAATAAGACATTTAAAAATTTTGCTTAGCTTTCCCATAATTTGCAAAAGCAATGTCGATTTTCCAATTCCTGGAATTCCTCCGACCAGCAAAAGAGAGTTCCACAAAAATCCTCCCCCTAAAACTCGATCTACCTCAGGAAACAAAGAAGAAACTCTTTTTGAAAAATTTTCGTGAGTAAAAGAATTCAAGTTTTGAATGGCTGGGACTTCTCCTGAACTCATCTTTGACGATGGTTTAGAATTTTTAGGAAGTTTCGCTTCTTTAAATTCAACAAGTGAATTCCAAGCGCCACACTCAAAACACTTGCCACTCCATTGAGGAGCCTCGCCTCCACATTCCTGACAAACGAAATGAGTTTTTAATTTAGCCATACAGTCTTGTCTTAGCTAATAGTGGGCCAATTGAAATGATAAATATAACAAAAATTAGTTAACTGACTTTAAAGCATGAATTCGGCTCATAGCGCGCTGAAGTTTAAGCTCATACTTTCTAAACTCGTCATCGCTCATGCCGCCTTCTGTGACTTTCTTGAAGGCTTTTGATTCCGCAGCTTTTGCTCTTTGCTCATCTATATCGGTTGCAAGCTCACTCACGTCAGCAAGAACTGAAATCTTATTGTCAAAAATCTCAAGCCAACCATAAGAAATAGCCGCCGCGCCCCAACTGCCATCCGTCTTCCAACGAATGACCCCGGTTTTTAATTCAGTAATAAAATTTGAATGCTCAGGTAAAAGCTCAATTTGGCCTTCTACACCAGGCGCAAAGACATCACTAACTTCTTGTTCAACGAGTATCTTTTTGCTGGGAGTAAGAATTGATAATTTCATTTTCTATCCTGCAATTATCCCGCTAATTTTTTAGCTTTTTCAACAGCTTCTTCAATAGTTCCCACATACAAGAAAGCTTGCTCTGGAAGAGCATCGTGTTTTCCTTCGATGATTTCCTTGAAGCCACGAACTGTATCTTGAATTTGAACATACTTTCCAGACATACCCGTAAATTGTTCAGCAACGAAGAAAGGCTGAGACAAGAATCTCTGTACCTTACGAGCACGAGAAACTGTTAATTTGTCATCTTCTGACAATTCATCCATACCCAGAATCGCAATGATGTCTTGCAATTCTTTATAGCGTTGCAAAATCTTTTGAACATCACGAGCCACTTTGTAGTGCTCTTCTCCCACAACTTCGGGAGTCAAAAGACGTGAAGTCGAAGCAAGTGGATCTACGGCAGGGTAAATACCAAGCTCGGCAATCGGGCGAGACAAGTTTGTGGTCGCATCTAAGTGAGCAAAAGTTGTCGCTGGAGCAGGATCTGTATAGTCATCCGCAGGAACGTAAACGGCCTGAACCGAAGTGATTGATCCTTTATTTGTAGAAGTAATACGCTCTTGCATCGCTCCCATCTCAGTTGCCAACGTAGGCTGATAACCTACGGCAGAAGGAATACGACCTAAAAGAGCTGACACTTCTGAACCCGCTTGAGTAAAGCGGAAGATGTTATCTACGAAAAATAAAACGTCTTGGTTTTTTTCGTCACGAAAATATTCCGCAACAGAAAGACCTGTTAAAGCGACACGTGCACGAGCACCAGGCGGTTCGTTCATTTGTCCGAACACAAGAGCTGTTTTTTTGATAACGCCTGATTCTTCCATTTCACGCCACAAGTCGTTTCCTTCACGCGTTCTTTCTCCAACACCTGCAAATACAGAATATCCACCGTGTTCTGTGGCAATGTTACGAATTAATTCTTGAATCAAAACTGTTTTACCAACACCTGCACCTCCGAAAAGACCAATCTTTCCGCCTTTTGCATATGGAGCAAGCAAGTCGACAACTTTAATCCCTGTCCAAAGCGCTTCAACCTTTACGCTCTGATCTTTGAACGAAGGTGGATCTCGGTGAATAGGATAATATTTCTTAGCAGGAATATTTCCTTTTTCATCCACAGGATCGCCCGTAACGTTAATAATTCTTCCTAAAACTTCTTCTCCAACAGGAACTTGGATCGGATGACGTGTATTCAAAACATCTTGCCCGCGAACAAGTCCGTCTGTTGAATCCATCGCAATACAACGAACTCTTCCCTCACCTAAGTGAGAAGCAACTTCAAGAACAAGATTGTTTTCATCATTGCTAATTGTTTTATTTGAAGTTTTAAGTGCCGTGTAGATGGGAGGAAGATCAAATCCTTCGAATTCTACGTCTACAACAGGTCCCAAAACTTGAGAGACCCTTCCTTTGTCCTGATTGCTAACAACAGTTGCGGTCATTTTATTTCTCCTAACCTTTATCCTTTAAGGGCTTCTGCTCCGCCCACAATTTCCATAAGTTCAGTTGTAATTGATGCTTGACGAACTCTGTTTGCAAGAAGCGTAAGATTTGAAATCATCTCAGACGCATTTCTTGTCGCATTATCCATAGCTGTCATTCGCGCACTTAATTCACTTGCAAGCGCATCTGCAAAACATCGAAACATTTGCAGAACAACTTGTTTTGGCAAAAGTGTTTCCAATAATTCTTTTCTGCCTGGCTTAAACAAATATGCTTTGTCTGTTCCTTCTTCTTTTGAAGATAAATTTATTTCAAGAGGAAGAATGGTTCTAAACCTGGCAACTAGCGAAAGAGCAGAACGAAATTCAGTGTAAACAAAATCTATTCTTTCAACTTTTCCACTCATGAATCCTTCAATCCATGGTTTTGTCATTTGAGAAACTCTTGTTTGAGTAAGAGGTGCTGACCAAAAATCAGAAACCGTTTCAACAGCTATGCCTCTTTTTCTCAAAGCATCTGCAACCTTTCTTCCCACACAAAAAACTTTTACTTCAAAATTTTCTTCTAATGTTTTGACGTGCTTAATAGCTAGCTTGATAACGTTTGTATTGTAAGCGCCACAAAGTCCTTTGTCTGAACTGATAGCAACCATGTAAGCAACGGGCTTCTGTTCAGCTAAGCTTTCATCATTTCTTATAGGCTTTCTAAGCAGTGGATGAAGAACTATATTTTTATTGTTTTCATTTTGATTTAATTCACGAAGAATACGAGACGTAAGCTCTTCAACTTTATCCGCAAAAGGACGAGCGCCTGTGATCAATTCTTGAGCACGACGAAGTTTCGCCGCAGCCACCATCTTCATGGCCTTCGTGATTTGCTGTGTATTTTTTACACTGCCAATTCTACGTCGAATGTCTTTTAATGACGCCACACTTTCTCCCTAGCTTGCAAACTGTTTTGTGAAAGTTTCTAAAACGCTCTTCAATTGAGGTTCTGTTTTATCGTCAACAGCCTGACTTTGAGCAAGAGCCTTCATCAAGTCTCCACCTCTACTGTCAAGGTATGCTGAGAGTTGTTCTTCGTAATCACGAACACGATTTGTTGGAACATTATCAAGATATCCCTTTGTCACCGCGTAAATAAGAACAACTTGTTTATCAACGTTCATAGGAACGTATTGTCCTTGTTTCAAAATTTCTTGAAGACGAAGTCCTCTATTTAATTGTTTTTGAGTTGTCGGATCTAGGTCAGACCCGAAAGCAGCAAAGGCTGCCAATTCTCTGAACTGTGCGAGTTCCAATCGAAGCGGGCCCGCAACTTTTTTCATCGCTTTAATTTGAGCATTACCACCCACGCGAGAAACTGAAAGTCCTGCGTTTACTGCTGGACGTATACCTGCGTAAAATAAATCACTTTCCAAAAAGATCTGTCCGTCTGTAATAGAAATAACGTTTGTAGGAATGTAAGCAGAAACGTCACCTGCTTGAGTTTCAATAATTGGAAGAGCTGTTAAAGACCCTCCACCCATTTCTTTACTCATCTTCGCAGCACGCTCTAGCAAGCGAGAGTGAATGTAGAACACGTCTCCCGGAAAAGCTTCGCGGCCTGGTGGGCGTCGGAGAAGCAACGAAAGTTGTCGATACGCTTGAGCTTGTTTTGTTAAGTCATCGTAAACAATCAGGGCGTGTTTGCCATTGTCTCTGTACCATTCACCAATTGCAACTCCGGTATAAGGAGCAATGAATTGAAGAGGTGCAGTTTCTGACGCAGTTGCCATGACTACTGTTGTGTATTCCATCGCACCATGAGCGCGAAGTTTTTCAACAACTTGAGCAACGGTTGATTGCTTTTGTCCAATCGCGACATACACACAAAAAACGCCTTTGCCTTTTTGATTGATAATAGTGTCAATCGCAACAGCGGTCTTTCCTGTTTGACGGTCTCCAATGATCAACTCACGCTGACCACGACCAATAGGAATAAGAGCATCGATAATTTTTAATCCTGTTTGAAGAGGTTCAGTAACAGGTTGTCTTTTGACGATACCCGGAGCTTTTGTTTCAACAACACGAGATTCTTTACTTGTTATAGGACCTTTTCCATCTACCGGAATTCCAAGAGCATTTACAACACGGCCAGCAAGCTCTTCACCTACGGGAACTTGTAGAATTTTTCCTGTGCGCTTAACTGTATCGCCTTCTTTGACTCCTGTATCACGACCGAAAATCGCAACACCCACATTTCCTTCTTCAAGGTTGAGAGCAACGCCATAGACGTTTCCAGGAAGCTCAACCATCTCTCCAGCCATACATTTGTCGAGACCATGAACACGAGCAACACCGTCACCAATCGAAATAATGGTTCCAGTTTCATTCACTTCAAGTTTTGTGTCGAAGTCTTTGATTTGCTTTTTGATTATTGAACTAATTTCTTCGGCGCGTAATTGCTCCATTGAATTTCCTTCTCCTTAACTTTCACCAAACATCTGACTCATGTCAGTTGCCTGTTCTTTCTTCCATAAATTTGTTTTGCATTTGAAACAAAACACCCGTCAAAGTTGAATCAATTGTCCGTCCTAAAAAATGCACCCTGATTCCTGCAACAAGCTCGGGTACAATATCCACTGAAGACACGAACTTAGTTGAAAACTCTTTTTCTAAACTTGAAATAATTTTTTTCTGTTGCGCTTCACTTATCGGAAGAGCTGTTTCAATTTTGACGGAAGCAACACCTTCTTGAGTCATTATTTTTTCTCTATACGCTTCGAGTATTGAACCCAAAACATTTATGCGATCACTCTGAAGTAATAAGTAGAGAAAATTTTGTAATTCTTTTGAAAAAGAAACTTTCTTAAAAATTTCTTCTAGAACTCTTTTTTTATCCTCAACAGAAAAAGCTGGGTTAGAAAAAAGCCTTTGCAAATCTTCACTTGAAAGAAAAATCTCAACGAATTTCTCCAAAGACGACAAAGTTTTTTTTGCTTCATCGGCAGTCAAAGAAGACCATAACGCTTCTGCATATCTTTTGGCAGCAAGATCAGAAGATGTACTCATGCTCGAACACCTCTTGAAGAATTTTCAGTTTTAGCCAAAAAACTCTCAATCAATTTATCGTGAAGTTTTTGACGTGAATTCTCGTTAGAAAACTCAGCTCTAATTTTTTCAAAAACATTTCCTAAAAGTTCTTCTTTATATTTTTTGCGCATTTCTGCGAATTCAGCACTCACAGCATTACTACTGTCTTCTTTAATTCTCTTGGCACTTGCTTGAGCTTCATCAACTAACTTTTGCGCCAAAAGTTTTCCTTCTTCTTCTACACTTTTAATAAGCGTCTCTTTTTCGGCTTCGATGTTTTTCAAACTCTCGCGAGCTTTTTCAATTTCTAAAGAAATCTTTTTGAGCTCTTCTCGAGCGATTACCAAACTCTCCTTAGTTTTTTGACTTCTATTTTTGAAAAGCACAGGAAAAGATTTTCTGCCAAAAAATACGATCGCTAGTACAACAAGCCCTATATTCATCAAAGCATAGAGCTCATGCATTCCCGGACCTTGTGCAACGTGATGCGCTTCCATGCTTTAAAATTCCTTTTCCAAAGTTATTTTTTTGGCAGAGCTTGAGCCCAAAAGTTTTTCAAGAATTTCTTCTTTCAACTCAACACTCAAGCGATCAAGTTTTTGTTTTTCATCAGTCAGCATTTTTTCTGCTTTTTCTCGAGCTGCTTTTACCTGAAGCGCAAATTCATCTCGAGCTTGTGTCAAAATCTTTCTTTGCTCTGAAGCTGCCTGAAATTTCAAAGTGGCAAATCTTGAGCTTGCTTCTTGTTGTGCTCCTTTTCTTTTTGCAGACAAGTTTTCTTGTATTTCTAAAAGTTCAGAGCGAATTTTTGTGATTTGTTTTTGACGGCCTGCGATTCGCTTATCTCTCTCAACCAATAAATTCGACACGGGTTCCGTCAAAAGAAATGACACAATTAAATACGTGGTCGCAAAAAGACCAAACATTACAAAAAAACTTTGATTAACACCCAACTGCGTAAGGAGGGCAAGAATTTGTCCCATCTTGAGTCTCTTTTGAACTCCGTGGGGGCAATCTGGTCAAGCTTTAAATCTAAAATTACAAACAATTCCGCTCTGAAAGAGGTTATTTTGTGACGCTTCTCAGTTGGTGCAAAAGTCTGTGAAGCGAGTCATCGTTTGAATAAAATAATTCAATCATTCCACCCTTCACATTTCCTCTTATCACTACCTTAGTGCCAAAAATTCCACGAAGCTCTTCTTCGGCTGCCAAGTGCTCTGGACTTTTTTGAATAGACTCTCCCTGAACAGGCGAACTCGTCTGCTGAGTTATCGTTGCTTTAGCGGGTGCTCCCTGAGTGAGTGGTCCTTGAATTTTTTCTCTTACCTTCAATTCAACATCTCGAACACTCAAGCTTGAAGCGCTTGCTTCGTTTGCCAAAGAAACAATATCTTCTTCTTTTTCAAGAGTGAGAAGAGGCCGAGCATGTCCCTCTGTCAATTTTCCTTGGATTATCAGATCTTTAACGACTGCTGGAAGCTTTTGAAGTCGAATTGTATTGGCAACAGATGCTCTTGATACACCTAATTTTTTTGCCAATTCTTCTTGCGTAAAGTTATAGGCTTTTAAAATTTTTGCATAAGCGTCTGCTAATTCAACAGCATTTAGATCAACTCTTTGAATGTTCTCGATTACGCTTGCCAAGTCAGCCTTCTCAACATTTTCATCTTGCTCACGAATGATCGCTGGTATTTCGGTCATTCCGAGTAATTTGCAGGCTCTCCATCTACGTTCTCCTGCGACAATTTGATAATTTTGATCACTTATCATGCGAACAATAATTGGTTGAATTAACCCTTGTTCGCATATACTTTCTGCCAATTCTTCTAATTGCGCATCCGAGAAAAACTGCCTTGGCTGCTCTGCGTTAGCGTGAATTTGCTCAGTGGGGATTCTTCTAATTCTATATTCTTTATCAACTTGCTCTACAGAAGCGGTTTCTTTTACGGGCTCTTGAACAATTTTTTCTTGAATTGAGGTCACGGCGATTTTTGCAGAAAGCTCTTCAACCGCAGGAGCAGTTGATTGTGGAGTTGTACTCACATAAGGCAATTCTTCATCTCCCCCCAGTAAAGCAGCTAAACCTCTCCCTAATCCTTTTTTTTCAACTTTGTTACTTGTAATAGATGTTTTAGAAATTTCTTTTTCCATTAGTTTGGACTCCCTGTAATTGGCTCAAGCGGCGGAAGAGGCGGCAATTCAACTGGTTTTGTATTTTGAGAAAAGCGATCCATAGGATCAGGCGGTAAAAAGGGCTGCTCAGCCTCTAAAGGAAGCTCCTCACCTGTATGTCTAAAAATAACTTCTCTTGCAACGTTCATATAAGCTCTTGATCCAAGGCAAGCTGGATCATATACAACTCCCGGTACTCCATGAGAAGTACTTTCTGAAAGACGAATTCTTCGGGGAACAAGAGTTTTAAATAATTTTTCGCCCACAAAACCCTTAACTTCTCCCATAACTTGTTTTGATAGGTTCGATCTAGAATCAAACATTGTTAATAAGATGCCCTCTAAGTCTAACGATGTATTAAGGTGCTTTTTCACAATATTCGCTGTTTTCATAATGCTGGTTAAACCTTGCATAGAAAAGAACTCAGCCTGCATGGGGATTAAATAAGAATTACTGGCGGAAAGAGCGTTTACAGTTAAAAGACCCAATGAAGGTGGACAGTCTATTAATAGATAATCAAAATCTTCTAAGCCCTCAGAGATTGACTCCTTGAGTCTAAACTCTCTTCCCACAACGCTTACCAGCTCAACCTCTGCTCCTGCAAGATTAGAGTCAGTACCTACGCAAAAAAGCTTATCCAAATTAGTAGAAATGATGTTTTTGGCTAATCTGCCATCTTCACTTAGCGCATAATAGGTGTTTTTTTGCTTAACTTGATCAGGTGGAAGGTTTAACCCCGCGGTCATGTTTCCTTGTGGATCGAGATCCACAATAAGAGTTTTCTTATTGAGCAACGCAAGAGATGCTCCCAAATTAATAACAGAGGTAGTTTTACCCACTCCTCCTTTTTGATTTATGACTGAAATAACCTTCATGATAGTTACTATAGAACAAATTTTCAGAAGGGAAATAGATACAAGAAGAAATTTAAAATTTTTTTATCATTAAATACTTGTCTTCGTTTTTTTCAAAGACAAACAGAGGAAACTTCAACTTAGAACGCAAATACAGAAGCTCTAGGCTCTCGTTAGAACTAAAGGCTCTTGATGCAAAAAAAACTTTTGTTTTATCTGGGCAGAAGTCCAATACTCTTTGTTCTCGAAGATTTTCTATGCGCTCACCAATAACAATAGCTCTACTCTCTTCTGAGAAAACATCTACCAAAAAAGCTAGCGCTTTCTTATCTGGTTCTACCGCTACAACTCTACGCTCAGGCGAGCTATTTAACCAAGCATAAGCAAGGACTCCAGATCCAGAGCCCACATCTACCATTGTCGTGTACCCCTTAAGTAAATCTTCGGAGTTTTTGAGGGCTTTTTTCGCCTCAGAAACAAGTGTTTCACATGAAACATTCCCGATAAGCCGATGAACTCTATTAAATTGCTTTAATTTATCGAAATACTGTTTCATGTGAAACATTCACCAGTATTTTCAGGCCTAAGCTTAGATCTTCCAGCAGCCCGAGCAATCATTAAGACTGCGGTTGGGGGAATTCCACTAATCCTGGACAGCTCCAGAACTGATTTTGGTTTAATAGCCTTGTATTTTTCAATTACTTCTAAAGAAAGAGAGGAAAGTTCTTCGATGTTAAAGAATGGGTCCAATAAAGAAGCACCTAATTTTTGGAGAGCAGAGATTTCGCTTTCTTGCCTGCTAAGATATCCATCGTATTTTGCCTCTACTTCGAGTTTTTCAACTGCTTTATCAGAAATAAAAGAAGCTTCGGTAATAGAAAAGCTCTCCCAGCTGACTTCAGGGCGCTTTAGATATTCCATGTAGCTTTGAACTCTATCCTTAGAGACTCTAATTCGGTTATTTTCTAGAAACTCTCTTCCCTTTGCTATTTCGTTAAGGTTTTTAGAGTGCTGGGCCTTTTGACCCTCTGTTAGAAGACCCAATTCAACACCTAAATCGAATAGCCGCTCTTGAGCATTGTCTTCTCTTAAAACCAATCGATACTCTGAACGACTGGTGAACATTCTATAAGGCTCTTGTGTTCCCTTAGATGTTAAATCATCCACAAGAGTTTCCGTGTAGCTTCTCGATCTGTTAGGATAAACAAAGTCTTTTTCTTGCAAATAAAGAGCAGCGTTTATTCCTGCCCACATTCCTTGGGTAGCAGCTTCTTCATAACCAGATGTTCGATTCACTTGGCCCGCAAAAAAGAGTCCCTCTTGAAATTTAGACATAAAAGAATAATGCAAGTCCGTTGGATCAATCGTATCGTATTCAACGGCATAACCTGGACGAATAAACTCAACATTCTCCAAGCCCCGAATGCTTCTCATAAATTCAAGTTGAACATCAGCGGGCAAGCTCGTACTTAGTCCATTGGGGTATATCGAATCAGTATCTAGCCCTTCTGGTTCTAAGAAAATTTGATGACGCTCTCTATCCGCAAATCTTTTGATCTTATCTTCAATGCTCGGGCAATATCTTGGCCCAAGCCCAACGATGTCTCCCGAAAAAAGCGGGCTCTTATCGAAGTTCGCTCTAATGATATCGTGAGTTCGCTCAGACGTATGCGTGATGTAACAACAAAGCTGAGGTAGCTTTTCTTTTGGCTCACGCCAAGAAAAGCGCCGAATCTCTGGGTCACCCCACTGTTGCTCTAAATTTGAAAAATTAATCGTTTTTGCATTAAGCCTAGCGGGCGTCCCTGTTTTCAGGCGACTAAGCCCATGTCCAAGTTCGCACAAAAATTCGCTCAAAATTTTGGCGGATTGATCTCCTACCCGACCACCTTCCTTGCGCTCATCTCCACAAAACATGAGCCCCCTCATGAAGGTACCCGTCGTGATAATGACAGATCGAGTCAAAAACTGAACTCCGTCCTTTAAAACTAAGTCCCAATTATTCGATGCTTTTTTTAAAACTGAAACTTCGCCTTGAATAATCCTAAGATTTGGGATCATGCGAAGCTCCTGAGTCATTGTGCGAACAT
>JBILWH010000152.1:0-4395 GCA_044370015.1 Bdellovibrionota bacterium
TCAGTCTAAAATTCCTCACATCTTTTGTTTCACGCAAACCTCAAGAGGCTGGTATTAAAGCGGCTCTTGCGGGATCTTTTTGGCTCATGGCTCTGACATCAATTCTCATTATTCCCTTGGGAATTGGATCAGCTATTTTTATTCAGGAATATCTTCCTTCGAAAAGTCGTCTCAAAAGAATTTTGATTTTGAATCTTTCAAACCTTTCAGGACTTCCGTCGATCATTTACGGACTTTTAGGTCTTACTATTTTTGTTAAAACACTTAACTGGGGGGGGAGCTTGCTCTCTGCTGCTCTCACCATGACATTACTCGTGCTGCCCACGATTGTGATCACTTCAGTCGAAGCCCTCAAAGCCGTGCCCAAAAATTTGCGTGAAGCAGGCTACGCGCTGGGCGCACGCAAGTGGCAAGTGATTTTAGGCACCGTTATTCCAAGTGCCATACCAGGAATTCTCACAGGACTTATTCTGGCCACTTCGCGTGCTATTGGAGAAGCAGCGCCTTTGATTGTGATTGGAGGATTGAGCTTTGTGGCTTTTGTTCCTCAAGGACCCATGGATCAATTCACGGCACTTCCCTTGCAAATTTTTAATTGGGCTTCTCGTCCGCAGCAAGAATTTCACAATCTTGCGGCAGCGGGAATCGTGGTGCTCATTGCAATGCTGCTGAGCTTTAATACTATTTCAATCCTCTTAAGGTATTATTATGGAAATAAAACAAAACTATAATCTTCTCGAAACCCAAGATGTTTCCATTTCGTTTGGCACAAAACGAGTTGTGAAAAACGTTTCGCTTAAACTGGGTCAGCAAAAAGTTCTGGCAATCATTGGTCCCTCTGGCTGCGGCAAAAGCACTTTTATTCGCGCCATCAATCGCATGCATGATTTTACGCCCGAGGCTGTTGTGGATGGAAAAATTCTTTTTGATGAAAAAGATATTTCCAACAAAAGAGAAATTCACCCGATTGAGCTGAGAAAACATGTGGGAATGCTTTTTCAAAAGCCCAACCCCTTCCCCAAGAGCATTCGCAAAAACATTGAATGGGCACTCAACATGCATGGATTTCAAAAATCCGAAATCAACGATCGAATCGAAGACTCTCTCAAAAAAGTAGCCCTTTGGGATGAAGTCAAAGATCGACTTAAAGACTCTGCCATTCAACTCTCAGGCGGACAGCAGCAGCGCCTCTGCCTTGCGCGATCACTCGCACTTGAACCTGAGCTGCTGCTGATGGATGAACCCTGCTCGGCACTCGACCCAAAATCAACGGCTAAGATTGAAGAGCTCATCAAGGAACTTAAAAAAACAATTTCGATCATTATTGTGACTCATAACATGGGCCAAGCTGAGCGAATTTCTGATGAAACAGCTTTTTTCTTAAGTGGTAAACTGATCGAAATAGGCACAACCAGTGATATGTTTCATCATTCGAAAAACGAACAAACTCGCGACTACATCAGCGGAAAATTTGGATAACCTTATTTCATTTTTTCTTTAAGATAATTATCCAACTGATCAAGACTTACTCGGTCTTGAGTCATCGCATCTCGGTGGCGAACAGTGACATCATTCTTTTGAACGCTGTCAAAATCCACTGTCAAACAAAACGGTGTTCCCACCTCGTCTTGACGACGATAGCGTTTACCGATACTGCCTGATCCGTCGTAATCAACGGAGTAAGTTTTTTGCAAATCCTGAGTGATCTTCATCGCAAGAGTATCCATGCCTTCTTTGTTCATCAAAGGAAAGACCGCTACTTGGATTGGCGCAATTTGCGGATTCAATTTCAACACAACTCGCTCGTTGGCTTTATCATCGACATAAGCATTCAGGAGAACCGCCAACATACAACGATCCGCTCCTACGGAAGTTTCGATAATGTATGGGATGTACTTTTCGTTATCACGTTTAGGATCAACGTACTGAAGATTTTTCTTCGAGTATTCTTGATGGCGTTTCAAATCGAAATCTGTGCGGTTATGGATGCCCTCAATTTCATCCCAACCAAAAGGGAATTCATACTCAATATCGCCCGCAGCTTTTGCGTAGTGTGCCAAAGCGCCAGGCTTGTGTGGGCTAAAGCGGATTTTGGATTCATCAATTCCCAATGATTTATGCCAATTCCAACGCTGTTCCTTCCAGTACTCAAACCATTTTTCGTCTTCTGAGGGATGCACAAAAAACTGCATCTCCATTTGTTCAAATTCACGCGTGCGGAAAATAAAGTTTCCGGGAGTGATTTCGTTTCGAAAAGCTTTTCCTATTTGAGAAATTCCAAAGGGCACTTGCTTACGCATGCTTGAAGATACATTGTGAAAATTGACATAAATCCCTTGAGCTGTTTCGGGGCGCAGATACACAACCGCCGCAGAATCCTCAACAGGGCCCATGTGTGTTTTGAACATTAAGTTGAATTGGCGAGCCTCGGTGAGCTCAACACTCCCGCAGCTGGGGCATTTTACTTTACCGTCAGGAGTTTTAGGGGCTTTATCTTCACGAAAGCGTGTTTTGCATTTTTTGCAATCCACTAAAGGATCGGTAAAGTTTTCCACATGGCCACTCGCTTCCCACACACGAGGAGCCATCAAGATAGAAGAATCCAAACCCACTACGTCCAAACGAGAAGTCATAGAATTCCACCAACGATCTTTGATGTTTTTTTTAAGCGCAACACCCAACGGACCATAATCCCAGCAACTCCCCAAGCCCCCGTAAATTTCGGAACTTTGGAAGATAAAACCTCTTCGTTTACAAAGGGAGGTGAGTTCTTGAAGCGTATCACTCATAGGAGAAAGTTTTAACAGTTTTATCGTATTTTTAACAAGCTTTTAACATCAGAAAACTTTACTTTTGTTAAACTTAAGAAGGATGCGAAGGAGTGCAGTTTTTATTTTTTTATCGCTTTTATCTCTAGCTTTAACAGCAGGAACCATCGAAAAACCTCCAAACATAAAACATTCCTCCACAAACCCTATCGTTTATGCTGAACCTAACGAAAAAGGGGAGTTCGAAACAATGTCTGATGTAGAACATTACTTTCGAATTGGAGTAGCGGAATGTGAATCGCAAAACTGTAAAAAAGAAGTAGTTTGCCTTACAGAATTAAAGAGCAACATTAGGCAAAGCGTTCAAAATTTATATCGATCAAATACTCAAAAAATCTCAAAGATTTTAAGAGATATCGATGAATCTAGAGAAGTTTGCGAAGAAGCGCTGGCGAAAGAAGAAATGACAACAAAGAAACCATTGAGCATTTCTTCTCCTAAAATCTTTTTTAAAAGCCCTAATGAGCCCATTAGAAAACCTTCTTTACCTCGAGAAACTCACTTCAAAAGTTTTCTCTAAAAATGAATGAAAAAACTATCAAAATTAAATATTATATTCATGTTTTTGTTTTCTTTAGGCCTCTCAACGGCTTATGGACAAAGCGGCCATGGAAGCTCAACTCACAAAAACTTCAACGAACTTGAGCAAGGCTATAAGCAATGTGAAAAAATGACAGAGACAGAAAAAAAAGATTGTTTTCGAAATCTTTATCGTGAGTGCTCTAAAACCGCTAATTACTGCAGAGAAAGGTACGGTTTGCGAGACGGTAAACTCCGCGAACAATGTGGGGAAGTTATTTCACTCAGATTGAAGGTTTTGTCAAAAGCAAATTCATTAAACCCTAACAAATAATTTACACAAAAAAATTTGATAATTGCTTGTTTAACCTTAAGCTAAGCTAACATTCAAAAATTAGTTCGTTTTTTTGGAAGACCCCTTTTCTTTTATTTTTCCTTCTTTTTTATTTTCAATGCCAACGGACAGCTTATTTCTGCAAAAATGGAAAAAGACTTTCGAGAAGATGCTCGCATCAAAGTTGCCCGAGTCGCCAAGATGATTGATCAAGGCGTGAAAGATACGAAAAAGAAGGTCCTCAGGGTTTTGTGGAGTCATTCGGATCAGCTCTTTCCCCAAGCGATAAAAGTGCAATCTTAAAAGAGTTCAAAGGATTGCCTCCTATGCCTCGAGTAAAAATGGAAGGCAACAATCTTGTATTTTTGCATAAAAACAAAAAAATTGCTGAGTTTGATAGCTATGATGTGGCCCAAGGAATCTATCAAAGTGGAGAAATCGATTTATTCTATGACTCGAACATGAGTTTGGTTGAAAATATCGAAGCTTGGAAAAAAGCTTCGCAAAATGGCATTGAAACGAGCTCTTTTTTTGGATGAATTTAATTCTTCCACAAGCAAACGCCATGAACAACAGCATTGCTATTCTCGTCTTTGCAGCATGTGCTATCATAGGCTTTCTTCTAGGCAAAGAACTCAACAAACCCAAAGTCACACAGCACAATGAAAGTAGTGCTGAACCTGGCTCTAAACCAAAAGAATCTCCAGCGGATCA
>JBILWH010000153.1:0-4392 GCA_044370015.1 Bdellovibrionota bacterium
GGACTTTCCTTTTCTTATTCAAATTGAAAGCGTCAAAACTCAACCCACATTTGCTTTAATCATTACAAAAGAATTTTAAAATTCGTAGATGACAGCTTCACCCGTAGCAAGCTCACGTTTAAGAATCTCATCAGGAGTTAGTTTTTCTATATCCATAACGATACTTCTCAAACTATTTCCATGAGCCACAACAAGAACATCTTTCCCAGCTTTTACTTCAGGCAAAATTTTAGATTGAAAATAAGGCAAAGTTCTTGCGGCTGTATCTTTGAGACTTTCTCCGCCTGGAGGTCGAACATCAAAACTTCGCCTCCATACTTTGACTTGCTCTTCCCCAAACTTTTCGGCAGTTTGAGCTTTATTCTTTCCATTCAATTCTCCATAATCTCGTTCATTTAAAGCTTTGTCTTTATGAATCGGCAAAGAGCTGACTTTTATTTCGTCTAAAATAATTTGAAGAGTTTTCTGAGCTCTTTGCAGAGCAGAAGTAAAAGCAATTTGAGGAATAAAGTTTTTTTCTTTTAAAATAAGAGCGCTTTTTCGAGCTTCCTCTTCTCCTTTTGAAGTCAAAGCCGCATCAACCCAACCCGTAAAAAGATTTTTTAAATTATATTCAGATTGCCCATGTCGAACAAGAACTAACCTAGCCATCACCTTTAATTACCATCGTCTCAGTTAGAATGTCACCTAAACGCTGTTTTCTTTTGGACATAATCATGCAAATAATTCCTGGAAAAATGAGAGGAACATCTGAATAAGCTCTAAAAATTTCTCTTATTAAACATTGCTTGTAGCTAAGCGATTCAGATTTTAAAGAAATGACTTTTAGACCAAGAATTTTTTTACCGATAGTCGCCTTAAACTTATACTCCATCAAAATAAAATACAGATGCCAGATAATAAGAGAAATAAGTAAAACCAACAACAAACCAATCAATAAACTCATGATTTGAAGAGGTGCCATCAAAGGAAGAGATTGTATAACCCCATCTACAGAAAAGAGAGAAAAAACTGAGATTCCTAAAACGCTGCCCAAAAGAATTGCCGCAGGAACAAGTAAAAAATTCAAGGCTAAAGAGACTAAAATCCAATCAATTGCAAAAGCCCCTATTCTTCTTGAAATAGATGCTGATTTTAACAAAGTTTTATCTTCCATTATTTAAATATACTCTTTAATAAGTCCGCTGGTTTTTGACCCTTTAAAAAATTTTGTATCCCCTTTGTAACTTCCTTCTCTAAGGTTTTTTTTATAACCCGAGATCCCATTTTAGAAATTGTATACCCCACATCAGCACGAGCCTCATCCATTTGGCCAGATAGAGCCACCGGTATTTCAATCTTTCCACTTTTCCCGATAGCTTCTGGCCACTTAATAACCTGGGGCGATAAAAAAACATTTCCCCTCAAATCTATTTGTTTATCAAAGCTGAGCCCACCCTCTGCCTTAAACTCCATTTCTCCTAAATTAAATTCATCAGCCTCATAGATGACTTCCAAATTTTTAAAATTCACTCTTCTTCCCACAATTTGGCTTTCAAGTTTGAGCGTTTTAAATTTTCCCTTAAACTGATTTTCACTTACCTTACCCTTGAGATCAGGCTTTTGAGGAAGTTGCTTCATAAGAGAAGAAATAACCTTCGACAACTGAAGACTCGTATATCCTTTAACAATTTCACCTTTGAGAGATCCCCTTAGGTTTTTAGAAAGCTGTTCTTTTCGTAGCCCAACTCCAGAAACCTGCGCATCAGCAACAAAAGTACCCCCAAGCTGCCCCTTCCAAGCAGGAGCCTGAGAGTTAATTATTTGAGATAAATCTATATTTTGAATCTTTAATCCGTAATTGAAGGTTGGAGCTTGGGAGCTGAGCTGGGTTGAACCTGAGAGATTTAACTTTCCACCATACCCCTCAAAAGAAGCCTGATTTATTTTAAAGTTGCCAGAGGACAAAATTCCCAAAAAACGAAAATTTGAAATGTTACTTACAGGAGTTACCAATGAAGAAATATTTATCGAAAGATCAAGTTTTATTTTTTGTAACAAAGAATTTTTTGAAAAATTATCAAGTGTGGGAGCTAAAGCTACAAGACTATCGTCAAGAGCTTCGGATCGAGATTCTTTAGCCGCTTCTTTTATTGTGCCTTTTGAACTCTTTTTCATAAAGGAAGACAAATCAAGTTGCCTAGACTGGAGATCAATTTTGATTTGTGGACTCTGAAAACCAAAAATCTTCATGTTTGCTCTCAACTGACTTTTATCAAAAGTAAAATTTATCGGATTTATCTCTATAGAAGAATTTTCAAAAACTGAAGCTCCTTTAAAAGAGCCCTCAAAGTCTAGCTTCAAGGGTGCACCCTCAGCTTTTTCAAAGACAGATGATTTAATTTTTGTACCCGAAAAGTTACCGTTGAGTTTAAATTTTGCATCCCAGGTCTGGCCCTGGGGAATCGCTTGAAATTCTCCACGAAACTCAAAAGGCCCCTTCAACTCAGTAGCTTCTTTAGAATAACGAAGATCAGAGGAAATAATTATTTCAACCGGAGACTGAATACCAATGTTTTTAAGAGAAAAATCCCTTAAAGATAAATCTAGTTTTTCTTCAGAGCTTTTATAAATTATTTTTGCATCAGTAACCTCTAAGCTCAGCTTTGAATCTTGAAGTTTCTTTAAAAGAAAAGATGGGGTCTTTTGAGATGCTTGAATTGATTCGCTTTTATTTTCTTTGGAATTATTTTTTAAGAGGGTTTCAAAATTATAACTTTGATTTTTTTTATTCAAAAAAACTTCTGGTCGCCTTATTTTCACAATTGCTTGAGGCGCACCCAGTAAAGACATAAAGGGAATTTCAACACGAAAAGAATTTCCTCTTAGAATAGGTTCTTGAAAATTTTTATCTTTTGGAATAACTGAAATATCATCGGCGTTTAAAGACAAAGATGGAAAAACCCTAAGCCCAAGTTTTCCCAAATGAATTTCGGCACTCAGAGCTTCACCAGCTTTTTTTTCAATCTCTGGCCTTAAATCGTCAACATTGAAGAACAAAGGAAGTGAAATCAAAAAAACAACAATCACTCCAAAAGAAATGACAAATAACTTAAGAGCCTTTTTCATAAGTCAAAAATAGCATTGTATCAGCCAGGAGGCCAAGAGAGCGGTCGACCACCCAATACATGCAAATGCAAATGAAACACAGTTTGACCTGCCATTTCTCCATTATTCACAACAACGCGAAAACCCTCCCGATCAAGCCCCAGCTTTTTTGCAATTTCTGTGCAAGAAAGAAGCAAATGACCCAAAAGCTCTTTATCCTGCTGAGTTGCATCAGCTAACTTTGGAATAACTTTTCTTGGAATAACAAGAAAATGAGAAGGAGCCTGAGGACGGATGTCCCTGATGGCAAAACAATGATCATCCTCATAAAGAATTTCTGCTGGGATTTCTTTTGCGGCAATTTTTTCAAATAACGTTTTCATAAATTCCTTACTCAACAGAGCCCCTACCTACACCACAATGCTCACCAATTTATTGGGAACAACAATAACTTTTTTTGGTGTGGCTCCTGCCAAACGCTCTTTAATTGTTTCAGATGAGAGAACGAGCTCCTTAAGCGCCTCTTCAGCCATATCACGAGGAACCGTTACCCGATCCCTTAGCTTTCCATTTACCTGCACAACAACCAAAACCTCATTCAGCTGCACCCACTTGGGATCAAACTCTGGCCATGGGGCTCGCGCTATGGATTCTTTATTTCCCAGCAATTGCCAAATTTCTTCTGTTAAATGAGGCGCAAGGGGAGACATCAACAAAGTTAATGTCTTTAAAAAATCACGAGGAATCTTGTTGGGATAAATCTCTTGAAGCTCATTCAAGCAAATCATGAAGCTCGAAATTGCTGTGTTAAAAGACATTCGCTCAATATCTTCACTTACTGCTTTTATGGTTTTGTGGTGAAGATGTCTTAATTTATCAACCCACTTTTCTTCTGGCTCATCAACCACGCTAGAGCTTAATTTTCGACTTTCTAAATCAACAGCAAGTTTCCAAAAACGATTTAAAAAACGAAAAACTCCCTCAATACTCGAAGTCTGCCAAGGTTTACTTTTTTCAATAGGCCCCAAGAACATTTCAAAGAGTCTAAACGTATCTGAACCATAGTCTGCAATCACCTTATCTGGGTTCACTACGTTTCCACGGCTCTTACTCATCTTCTCGCCATCTTCTCCTTGAATAAGTCCTTGGTGAATGAGCTTTTGAAAAGGCTCCTTCGTAGAAACAAGTCCCATATCAAAAAAGACCTTGTGCCAAAAACGAGAATACAAAAGATGCCCAACCGCATGCTCTTGCCCTCCCATATAAAAATCTACGGGGCCCCAATACTTCTCTGCACTTTTACCC
>JBILWH010000154.1:0-4362 GCA_044370015.1 Bdellovibrionota bacterium
ATGCTAATGCTCTTGACTCTTTTAAAAGCGATTCTATTCTTCAGGCCTTAGCCGGAACCCATTACCTTTCTTTTGAAAAAAACACTCCCCCCAAGGGAAGCTCGCTAGGAATTCTCGACAAAGCACTCAAGAGATTGAAGCTTGATCAAGGCGAAGGCGTGTTGGAATTACAATCTGGACTTGGAAGCACAATTCTTGGAGCAGCAATTCTTTATCCCGAACTAAACTTTATTGCCTTCGAAAGAGACTTTGAAAAATATAATTTTACTTTAAACGCAGCTCATTCGTACAATCTAAGTAACTTTAAACATTTTCCCAAAGAATCTCTTTGGTGGCTTCATGATTCTCTTGAAAACGAAAAGATTTTTAAGACAAAAGTGTTTTATACTTTCGAAAAACTTAGTCCTTTTAAAATTAAATCCACCCTTGAAGACATAAAAGCCCTTTGTCAAAAAACAAAGCAAAAAAAATATTTAATATTAGGTGGCCAAGAAGACCTCGACGCTTATGGCAACTTCATTGAATATTCTGTTATCGAAGTTGAACCTTAAGAACTTTGATCGTAGTCTTTATTGTGAAATGAATTTCAAAAAAATATTTTTCGTTTTTTTAATCAGTAGTCTTACTTCACAATCTTATGGTCGAAATTGGGAATTTCAAGTTGAGGGTGGGCTTTTGCAAACATCTCTCTTTGATGTGCAAGGTTTTGGGCAAAACAATGCGACAGAAGGATGGGGAAGCATCGACCCAACTGCGCGTTTTGAGTTGTGGTCAAAAAACCCAGAAGGATGGAATTTTGGAACCGTTCTACAGCCATTGTATGTGCGCTTTGAAGACGTTTTTCAATCACAATTAAATGCAGAGGGTAAAGTTTTCAACGCAGGCCAGGGTGGAGTGATCGACTTTCAATTTCATTCGATTAGAGAAAGCTTTAATTACCCCTTAATTGGTAATGACCTTGCACCATTTTATCTGCGTGGGGGTCTTTCTTTGATTGGCCGCTACGCTCAGATAGATATTCGCGGATCGGGCAACGAGTACAGAGGTACAAACTTTATAGTTTTGCCCTTGTTAAACTTTGAAACAAAGCTTCAACTCTCAGAGCAACTAGCTCTTTTGTTTTCAGGAGATTTTGTACCAGGAATCAAAGGCGATTTGCTAACGAATTCACTTTACGATCTTTTGTTTTCAGTAAAATACTTCACTGCTCAAAGAGATTCGTTTGATATGGGTGTTCGGCTATTTTTTGGAGGCTACGATCCCGAAAAAGTAGACTTCTTTGCCAATCGAATTTTTCAAGCTGCCTATGTCCTAAGATTTAATTTTTAAATGAGTTAAGCAACATCAATCGTAAGTTTTATATGTTTATAAAGCTTTTCAAGATAAGTTGTGAGCCTATCAACCGTAAACTCACCGTAGTGATAATGTAATATTTTACTTGTCAAACTTTCGTTAATTCCAAGCTTTTTTGCAAGTGCTCGATTACTGAGCTGAGCATTGTTTGCATAAATTACAAACTGCTCACAAAGCGCATGTTTCATTTTTTCAGCTGATCCTGCACTTGAGGGAAGGGGGCGAGAAGCAATGCCTTTAGAAAGAGAACGACTTACTTTTGATAGCTTTTTACTGTCAGGAAACTTAGTAGACTTAGGGCTTGGCTTTGAAGTCTTCATTTTTTTCTCCTAACTCGAAAAGCATTTACAACACCGACAAAGTCATCTCTTTTACTTAAAAGAAATATTAACCTAAAAGGACTAAGATCAAGAAAAACAGGTTCAACCTTTAAGTTGATTGATTTTGACAAATTTGTCAAGGTTAAGAATCGCTACACGCACCACTCTCCATCACTATGCAAATTAAGTGCCTAATAATTAAGGAAAAGTTAAAAGACCAAAAGCCACTTCAATTCTTTATCTTATTGGGGGGGATGATTTCTCTTCTCTTCACAAATTAGAATTTGATGAGTTCTTTGCATTTACTGATGGAGATCCATGTCGCATGTTTCTGATTGATGACAAGGGTAGGGGAAGTTTCTTGACGATTGGACGAGACTACTTAAAAGGAGAACTTCCTCATGTGACTGTTCCAGCTGGTTGGATTCAAGGAATCAGGTCATGCGGAGAGTGGAGTTTAGTCAGTGCGAGTATGATGCCAGGATTTGATTATGAGGACTTCTCAATGCCAAGTAGAGATGAGTTGTTAAAAAACTACCCTCAGCTTGAGAAAGAAATTAAAGCCTACACAAGAGAGTAGGGGAGTTAGTTCTTTTTTTAGCTTACCCTTAAATCATGGGATTGGTAATCAACAAGTTGGACAAGCCTTTCAAGCGGTTTTTTTCAGTAATTCTATTCGTAGCTCTGCTTGTCGTATTCGGAAGTTGCTTGGTTCCCGATGGCCTTTTCAAAGTAGAAATTACTTATCCAAGCTGGGAAGACCTCCCGAGTTCGATTTCTGATGAGTCAGGTATCACCGCATTGGTAGACACGAGATGTATTTCTTCGCTTGGCGTAGACTCTGAATCTTTTTTGCGAGATTTAAGGATAATCGATAATGAGGACGACCCAAAAGGTTTAGAAACAGCTACGCATTTAGATTCAATCGTCGATAGAATCTTCCCCCCAACACACAAACGTTTTTTTGATCCAGATGATCTCGTTAAAACAAGGAAGGCGCTTACTCGGGAGCGACATTGCAGTGGTGAAACATGTACAACCGTGATTAGCAATTCACTTTTTGAGAAAGTTCTAAAAAATTGCGGAGAGGTTAAGACTCAATATAAAAAACGATTTATTCAAAAAAAAACGGTATGGAATATAGACCGGAACATCGACAAAAATTCACAAGTTTTTCTAGTTGCTTTGGCTGCAACTCTCATAGCTTTCTGCCTAAGCTTCTTCTATGATTCATCAGTCAAAATTTACAAAGTAACATTTGGTCGACTCATTCATTGGATACGGAACGGGTAGAGACATCAGCGAGACAAACGCGGAGCAAACCTTAGACTTACTCTATTCTTTCAATCAGCGCCGACCACAAATGAAATTCGTTTCCCCAAGCATTTGCATTAAAAAGAGTTTCGGACTTTGCTCGATGAGTTTCATTTTGGCCCATAGTGGAAACACTTTGGCTTTTTGTTATCTTTAACCGCTAGCAATAACGAACTGGCGTTTTAAACGACAACACGGAGAGGTAATAATGGCTGCTCGTATTTATACAGTTCCCTATGACAAGCGCACATGGGACGATGTGCCACATACCAACCCTCACGCCACCGTACACCGCCATCGCAAAGCCTTAGATGTAATAACGCTATGCGTTGACAAAGCCAGCGTAAGGAACGCAACGGTTAGCGGATGGTTTGAAGTAGCAGATGCTGAGAATCCGTTTACTTATGAAGATGGCTCACTCACTGTACAAGTCAAGTGCCATTGGTATGGTTTGCGGACAGGTAAGCAAAAAGAATGGATGCACTTGCGCATTACAAACGCATATCAATTCATACGCAGGTTTAGTGGTGAAGTGGTGGACAACGCGGAAGAGCTCTCAACTAATTAGGAGACGTTAACTCTCGTTATTTTTTTGAAATTAAGCCCTTGTGCTCTAATATTTGATACAGCTTCAAGAGTGTGATTGAACATAAAACTATTAACAAAAACGTTTTAGATAATATGTTGATAGCATAGCCGAATTTTCCAAACATAGCCCCCATTGGCTGCTGATTCATGGCAATCAACAAAGCAGCCAATAGACAATACCGCAAAATTTTGAGTTCAAGTTTTAGCACTAGTGGAGCGCAAAAAAGCAAAAATATTAAGCGATAGTCCCAGTTACTAGACAAGATAAAAGTGCCGATATAGACGCAACTTCCAACTAAAAACAGAGTTTCTTCGTTACTTCCTAAGTTAATTGTTGCCAATAGCTCTCTCGTTTTTTGTGTTGTAACAATTACAAGTGAGATTACCAAGAAGATAAGACTATAGACTGTGCTCGGTACTGTAATGTTTAGGTATTTCTGCGCAGCGGCTGCGATACTTAGGGAGCCATAACTTAGCCCAGCTGATATGGGCGTTGCTGAGCGGATGGAGGACAGCTCTGACCACAACAAAAAAATCATCAATCCAACTCCTGCAGTCATGGCAATCGTTGTCTTGAGGTTTTTTAAGAATGCGGGGATAACTAACAACGGATAGATTTTCAGTAAAGTTGCTAGTATCACTGATACTGCGCCCAGCATTTTATTTGAGCTAGCCGAAAGAAATAATAGAACAAAAACGAGTAAGTCGTTATTGCCTCGTTCAACTGCCAGTAAAGCTGAGCCAGAGAAACATAGGAGTAAAAGAATTATTGAAGGAGAGTTGCGCA
>JBILWH010000155.1:0-4360 GCA_044370015.1 Bdellovibrionota bacterium
CTCCCTTTGTCTAAGAGTCTTTCTTCACTTGTCGTGATGGGGCCCAATTATAAGGTTATGCCTCATAGCGGTGCTGGAAGCGCCAAGGTTAATCCATGGATGCTGACAAATGTATCACAAGGCTTAAGTGAGTTACTGCCTTCAAGTGTAAAAGTTGAGTATTTATCTTCTTTCGAAACTCCTGCAGAAGAACAAATCGTACAAAAAGCATCGGCTGTTTTATTGTATCTTGGGTTTAATGATTTACTTGAGGGAGAGGGGAAAGATCGTGAAAGTCTTTCACTGCCAAAAGATCAGTTAACTCTTATTGATGAAGTTAGTAAGTTAAATAAAAACGTGATTGTTCTCGTCAACGTTGGGGGAATGCTAACGGTTGAGCCATGGATTTCAAAAGTGAAGGCATTGATGCAACTTTGGTATCCAGGGCAAGAAGGGGCTCTTGCGAGTGTGAATCTATTGTTTGGTAAAGAAAATCCTTCAGGAAAATTACCTATAAGTTTTTTAAAAGATGAGAAAGATTCATGGGCTTTTGCAAATTACCCTGGTGATGGAAAAGATGTGCGTTATGATGAGGGAATTTTTGTAGGATATCGATATTTGGATAAAAAAGGTATCCGGCCCAGTTATCCTTTTGGGTTTGGTCTTTCGTATTCAAAGTTTGAAACAAAATTAATTAAACAACACCCTTTAAAAAATGAGCTAGCTCTTGATATTGAAGTAAAAAATCTTTCTTCTCGTGCGGGAGCCCAGGTTGTTCAGGCATACGTTATATCTGAAGAATTGGGTAGGCCGCTTCGTGAGTTGAAAGCCTTTCAAAAGATTTTTTTAAAAGATGGTCAAACAAAACGTGTTCGCCTTTCTCTGCCCATAAAAGATGCTTCTCGTTTAGCAAATACAAAAATAGAGTTAATGTAAAAGTTTTTGCTCATAATTGATACTTGTTGAGTCTCCTCATAGAATTTGTTTGAGTTATGGGGAAGTTTTTTTTGTATTTAAAAGCGCACAAAAAGCCTTTTTTCATTGGTGTTTTTGTTTTTATTTTCATTTTTATTTTTGGTTTTAGGTTTTTATCTCGTAATTCTATTTCCTCTTTTGTTGAGCGTGTTCAGCGAGGAAATCTTATTGAAAGTGTTTATGGAATTGGAACGGTTGTTTCGAACAAAACCTTCCAGTTTAAAGTAGGAGTTCCCACAACAATACGAAGTGTGTTTGTAAAAGAAGGCGATTACGTTAAAACTAGACAAAAAATTGTAGAGCTTGAAGGAGTGTATTCAAGCGCACCTTTTGCGGGTGTTGTGACTTTTTTACCCGTCAAAGTAGGCGAAACTATTTTTGCTCAATCGATTGTTTACGTTCTCTCTGATTTGAACGATCGGTATATTACGGTCTCGTTAGAGCAAAGAGGAGCGTTAAAAGTTCGTCAGGGACAAAAAGCAAAAATTAGCTTTGAAAGTCTTCGGGAAAAAACTTTTCAGGGCATTGTAGAATCTGTTTATTCTTTTGAAAATAATTTCCTGGTTCGAATAGGGGTAACGGAATTACCTACTCAGATTTTGCCGGGAATGACAGCGGATGTCGCTATTGGAATTAAAGAGCACAAAGACAAGTTAGTTGTTCCAGTGGCAGCCCTAACTGAAGGTTCCTTGAGTTTAAAGAGAGGGGGGCGCAAGATGACTGTTGACGTTAAAACAGGAATTGTTGAGGGAGCTTTTGCGGAAATTAGCTCAGGAGATGTGAAAGAAGGAGATGAATTAATCCTTCCTTCGAAAAGCAAATGATTTTTTTAGGTCTTAAATACTTACTCTCAAGAAGAAAACAAACATTTCTGATGCTATTGGGAATTTTTTTTGGCTCCGCCGCTTACGTTTCAATTTCAGGTTTTATGCTCGGATTTCGTGAGTATTTGATTGATCAGCTTGTAAATAACAATCCGCATATTCATATTCAATCGAGAGAAGATTTTTTAACGGAACATTCTTTAGATGAGGTTTTTTACGAAAAAAATTATTCTTTCGTTTTCTGGGATCCTCCACCCTCCGGACGTAAAGATTCCGCAATTATTGAGAATCCTCAAAGTTGGTTTGAAAGACTACGTGCTGATTCACGAGTGATTGCTTATTCTCCCGTTTTGACCGCGGCTGTAATTTTTTCGAATGGGAAGGCGACCGTTCCAGCAAATGTTGTTGGTTGTGATCCTCTTCAGCAAGTAAAAGTTACGAATATTGGAAATTATGTTGTGGAGGGTAGCTTTACGGATCTTGCTTCAGGTGGAAATCGCTTGGTTATTGGAGAGGAACTAAAAAAAAGATTGGGAGTTCGTGTTGAGCAAAACGTGCTTCTTTCACTAGCTAAAAGCTCACCAACTCCGTTTAAGATTGTGGGAGTTTATAAGACAGGGAACAAATTAAGCGATTCATTAGCTTATGGATCACTTGGGGATATTCAAAAAATTAATCAAACCTTAAATCAAATCAATCAAATTTCGGTAAGAGTTGAGGATTATTCTAAAGCCGCAACCATTGCTAATTCATGGTCACTTCTTTCTCCAGAAAAGGTTGAAAGTTGGGATCAAATAAATGAAAGCATCTTTAATGTTTTTCGTATTCAGGATTTTGTTAGATTTTTATCGATTGGCGCTATTATGATTGTGGCGGCTTTTGGAATTTATAATGTTTTAAATATGACAGTCATGCAAAAAAGAAGAGATGTCGCGATTCTTCGATCGATGGGATATAGCACGGGTGAAATTGTTTCTCTTTTTTTTACTCAAGGACTTATGCTTGGAATAACTGGAACTCTGAGTGGACTCACTTTTGGTTATTTTTTATGTCTTTATCTTAAGACCCTGCCCTTTAGGGGGCCTATGGGAGGCCCTGGGCACATGATGGTTTCGATGGACCCACAGATTTATATTTACGCAGCATCATTAGCTCTTTGTTCTGCCTGCATTGCAAGTATTTTACCAGCCTATAGTGCAGGAAGACTTGAGCCTATTGAGATTATTCGCACAGGAGCAGAGTGATGAGTATCGTTGCTCAAAATCTTGGAAAAAAAATTGGAACACCTTCAAATCAAATTTTAGCAAACATAAATACCGAAATTAAAGAAGGTGAGTTTGTGGCTCTAACGGGAAGATCGGGTTCAGGAAAAAGCACACTTCTTTATTTATTGAGTAGTTTAGACACTGCCTACGAAGGAGGCGTGGCTATTGATGGTCATGAGGTAAAGTTGCTTTCTGCAAATCATTTAAATAAGTTTCGAAATGAAAAGATGGGGTTTGTGTTTCAGTTTCACTATCTTATTGCAGAACTTACGGCTCTGGAAAATATGCTTTTAGCTGCAAGAAAATTTAATCGTGAAAAAGAACGAAAACCGTATGCTTTGGAACTTTTAAATAGATTTGGACTAAGTGGAAAAGAAAATCGGCTCCCTCGAGAGCTCTCGGGTGGAGAACAACAAAGAGTCGCAATTGCTCGAGCCCTTGTGATGCAGCCTCGATATTTATTTGCCGATGAACCAACAGGATCTCTTGATACGGTAAACGGAGAGATTGTGATGAGTATTCTTCAAGAAACTAATAAAAAAGATAAAACAACCGTCTTAATGGTGACTCATGATGCCGAGTTTGCAAGTCGAGCTGATCGAAAGATTCATCTAACTGATGGAAGAATTATTTGATTTATGTTTTAAATTCAGCCATTAATGCCACGTGATCCGAGAGCTTATTCCAGGCTTCGTCGTTAACGGTCCAACAGTCTTTAAGTTCTAAGTTTCTAAAATAAATTCGGTCTAATTTTAGCAAAGGGAAAAAACAAGGAAATGTTCGTGCATGTTTTTGAGTTTTTTCAAAGTGAGCTTCGTTGAGGGATTGTTTCTTTTTTAAGTAAGGTGATATTTTTTCTCCCCAATCATTAAAATCGCCACCTAAGATGAGAGCCTCAGTAGCGATTTTAAGTTTTCTAATATATCGGTTAATCATTCGAACTTGAATCATTCGAGAACTCTCTATCAAGTTTAAATGAGCAGACATGACGTGAATTTTTTTGTCTTGAGGTCCGTCGATTGTAGCATGTAGAAGTCCTCTGTTTTCAAAGCAGTTTGTGGAGATATCTAAGTTGTTCCATTTTGTAATTGGGTAGCGGCTAAGTATGGCGTTTCCGTGGTGCCCTTCAGCATAAACAGCGTTTTTTCCATAAGCATAATGCGTCCAAATCTCATCTGCTAAAAATTCAAATTGTGATTCGAGTGGATAGGTTGCGTGTTTTTTTGAGTGTTTGGAGTGAAAGCCCGAGACTTCTTGTAAACAGACGAGGTCGGGTCTCAGGTGGCGAATTCCTTCTCTGATTTTTTCTAAAACAAA
>JBILWH010000156.1:0-4355 GCA_044370015.1 Bdellovibrionota bacterium
ATCATGCCCTCAATGTTCTTATCAAGCTCAACGAAAGCACCGAAGTTTGCAAGTTTAGTAACCGTTCCATCGACAATTGATCCTGTTGGATGCGAAAGAACATAATCTTGCCAAGGATCGCCAGCGAGTAATTTCACACTCAAAGAAACGCGCTCGTTTTCACGGTCAACGTTGAGGACAACTGCTTCGAGAGAGTCGCCTTTTTTGTATTCATCAGCAGGCTTGGTGATTTTCCCTTCCCAGCTCAAGTCAGAAACGTGCACAAGGCCGTCGATACCTTCTTCAATTTCTACAAAGAGACCAAAGTCAGTGATGTTTTTGATTACACCTTTGATACGAGTTCCTGAAGGATATTTGTGCTCGAGGCTGTCCCATGGATTGGGGTTGATTTGTTTTAAGCCCAAGCTCATACGACGGTTTTCTAAATCAATATCGAGAATGACAGCTTCTGTTTCTTCTCCGACACTAATTAATTTGCGAGGATCTTTTACTTTTTGAGTCCAGCTCATTTCACTGACGTGAATGAGACCTTCAATTCCAGATTCCACTTCAACAAAGGCACCGTAATCAACAACGCTCACAACTTTACCTTTGACTCTTTGTCCGGGAATAAAGCGTTCTTGGATGGTCATCCAAGGATCTGGTTGAGTTTGCTTAAGTCCCAAAGAAATGCGTTCTTTTTCTGAATCAAATTTCAAGACTCGAACGTTTATTTCTTTCCCAACTTCTAAAAGATCAGAAGGGTGACGAACGCGTCCCCAGCTCATATCTGTGACATGTAGAAGTCCGTCCATGCCGCCCATATCAATGAAGGCACCATAATCAGTGATGTTTTTTACAACACCTCGAACAACCGCACCCACTTTAAGAACTTTAAGGGTTTCACCTTTGAGACGTTCTTTTTCTGTCTCAATGACAGCTTTTCTGGAAACAACAACGTTTCCTTTTTTGGGATTAAACTTAATAACTCGAATTTTGAGAGGTTTGCCTACAAATTGATCGAGATTCTTAACAGGGCGCACGTCAACATGGCTACTTGGTAAGAAAGCTTTGACACCAATGTCTACAATGAGGCCGCCTTTGATTACGCTTGTGGCGACACCTTCAAGGATAGCATTACTCGTGCAGGCTTCGCTTATTTCGTCCCAAGCACGCATACGATCTGCTTTTTCTTTTGAAACGACTAGGTGACCACGCTCATTTTCTGTGCGCTCTACAAAGACTTCGATAATGTCGCCAACTTTGACTTCAATTTCGCCAGCAGCATTTTTAAATTGTTCAACGGAAACTTCGCCTTCAGATTTATGTCCGACATCTACGAGGACATAATCTGCACTGATAGAAACAATTTTTCCTTCAACAAGTCTTCCTTCTCCTACGGATTGAGTTTCAACGGTTGATTCAAAAAGTTCTTCGAAAGTTTTTCCATCTTCTTGATAGTTGTTCTCGATGATTTCATCTTCTTCATGAAAGAGTCTTCGAATTTGACCGGAATTTTGGGATGGGGAATTGTGAGTGTTTGAGTTAGCAGTTCTAGTGAGGGACATTCGTTTTTTTTCCACCTTGTGAGGCCTAAGTTCAGAAAAAATAGGGTATTTGGGCACTCGAGTCAATTACTCACATCGTTAAGGCGAACAATAATTTCAAACAACTTAGGATGCTTTTTTAAGGCTTCTTTTTTTCTCAACTTGGATAGGAGAGGTAGTTTTTTGGGCAGATACAGCATTCCAATAAGGTTCACCTGGAGCAGGGCTTTCGTCAGGGGCACTTTTAGGGGGTATATTGCAATAATTCCATGCTCTTAAGAAGGCAGTTGTGAAATTATCCCTTCTGAGAGGTTTGTCGATAAGTGCAAATTCCCCATCAAGCATTTCAGCAAGGTTTCTCTTCATGGGGGCTGTCGCCATACCTGAAATAGGAACAATACCCATCTTGGGATAGCGAGTACGAAAGTTACGAATCAGGTCGATCCCTGTTATTTGAGGGAGTAAAAGATCCACAATAGCTACTCGGACGTTAGAGAGATCGGCTTCCAAAAGGTCCCATCCGCGATCAAGAACCCTCACTTTTGGCTTACACTCAAGACCGGGTATGATTGAGCTATCAAGATAGCGTGAAATAAGAGCACTCATTAAGTCTTCATCCTCGATAACAAGAATTTCCGAGCTGTTTGCATCTAGTTGAGGTCTAAGCCTACCAAGCTCTACCTCCATTTGAGTTACCATTAATAATCCTCCAAATATTATTATGGCAGAATGATGGCACTTGATGGGTTAATTTTCTCCTAAGTCCTTGTTAAAATTTGGATAATGCGGATAAAAATAACTCTAATTTTGTTAGGATTGTGTGTAGGTTCCGCTTGGGCAAACATCTCGGTAACTGTTAACCGAACAGCGAAGCTTTTCGCATCGCCCACAGAGAGCTCAGTAATCTTATCTCAAGTATCTGGAAAATCACCTCTTAGGGCGATTCAACAAAGTGAAGATAAAAAATGGGTTTTTATCTCTGACGGTCTTCGTTATGGGTGGATCCGTAAGGAGTTTGTATCTCAGTTTGATGAGTCTAAGGCTGTTGTGGCTCAAAAAAAACCTCCAAAGGTTACTCGAGAAAAAGTTGTTTCCCGAGATTTAGAGCCAAGACCTAACTTTTCAGATGATGGTGATATGCCGCTCGATGATGAAGCTTTGGATGACGGTCTAGTGGATGGTCGATCTTCGAGTTTACGTTTTGCTGAAACGATTGAGAATTCTCAAGGGGATGTTTTTGTTGTGAAAAAGTCAGGGGCTCTTTACGACAAGCCTCTTCGCAACGCCGATCAGTTTGGAAAAGTTGAATTAGACGATAAAGTTGAATTCTTAAATCTTTCAAATGATGAAAATTGGGTCGAAGTGAGAGTTCTAGAAACTGGAGAAGAGGGTTGGCTTCCACGTAAAGATATCTCTCGTAAAGTTGGCCGTGATGAATTTGAATCTCAAAATCAGTTTAGTGATCGAGCGACTCACTTGGGAGTGTACGGGGTGTTTTCGCCTGTCCCTTGGAGTCTAGGGGTCTTGGGAACTCTCAGTAAAAGTTTATATTCATTGAGGATCGTCGATACTCCTTTAGAGCTAGGCGTTGGCTTTGGTTACAATGTTGGAAATACCTATTCTGAATTGTTGACTGTGAGTTATTTGGATACACGAGCTTTTCTAAGGTGGAGTCCACGTGTATCTCCTAAGTTACACGTCCCTCTTGAACTTGGGTTTCTTTATAAGAAAGGAATTGTTCGAACTACTTTAAGCCAGGCAGGATTTGAAGCCGCAAATAGTCGTATCAAGCTGGGAGAAACGGGAGTTTTGTTTGGAGCAGGAGTGAGTTACGTTCCCAACGATATTTTTAAATTTATTGTGATGCCAAAACTTCAAGCTACGGCGTCTATCGATTTGATTTTAGAGGCGGGTGTGACCTATTCATTTTAGGAGTTATTCCGTAATCGCTTGTAGGATTGGTGCTAGCAAAACTAACAGGGTAGAAGGAAGACTCAGTAAAAAAAGTGGGATCAGTAGAACATAGGAAATCTTTTCACTTTTTTTGAGTATCCAAGCTTTGAACTGATCTTCTTGAAAGATCAGAGAGCGATCGAGCATGTCACTTAAGGGTAAGCCTTTTTCTTGGCTTTCAAGCAGGCTATTCCACGTACGTGCAGCTAAAAACCAGAGCGAGTTTTTTTTTGTTTTTGAAAAATTATAAGAAATAAAATCCAGAGATTGAATTTTAGTTAAAAAACTTGAGGGAATTTTTTGTGCACTTTGAGCGGTTGAAAAATTTTCATAAATAGCTGTTGGAAAAGATATTCCGCATTTAAGTGAAAGCTGTAGGCTCCTTAAAAAGAAAATCCACTCTAAAAAATAAAGCTCCTTTTCAAAGTTTTCGATAATCATTTTCATAAAATAAAGCGAAGCCCCGCACATCGACAGAGAAATTATGAGAACAAAAACTGAAACTTTAAATTGTGGAGGAAAAAGCCAGTATGAACATAAGATAAGCAGCCCAGAGAGAGCAGCGATGATAAAAGCTTGAATTTTTGGAGAAAGAGTTTTTTGTTCTACGAGTTGAATAAGTTTTTTTTCATTTTCAATTTGTTCAGAAAAAGCTTTGACCGTAGATGAGGCAAGAGTTCTTCCTTCCAGCATGAGTTGAGCGATTTTTAAAAATTTATGTTTCAATTTTTGAGGTGCTTCCAGGGGAGTACCCATTGAAGAAAGGCATTGATATAAAGACTCACCTGCTTCGAGTCGATTTCGAAGTAAGTTCAGCTCACTTATAAAAAGATCTGAGGCAATTTCCTTCATTTGTTAATTTTCATGAAATTCTTC
>JBILWH010000157.1:0-4349 GCA_044370015.1 Bdellovibrionota bacterium
CGAAGAGCAACACATGCCTGTGCCTGGCATTACTCACCGCTATCCCGATCGTGTTTTGTTCTACACAACTCACCATTGCCCTGTTTTTTGCCGTCATTGTACGCGAAAGAGAAAAGTTGCGGATCCCTCATCTGCGGCTCAAAAAAAACAACTGGAAGATGGCATCGAGTACATTCGTAAAACTCCCTCTATTCGAGACGTCGTTATAAGCGGAGGAGATCCGCTTTCAAACTCTGATGAGCGCTTGGATTACATTATGGGCAGTTTACGAAAAATTCCCCATGTAGAAGTTTTTCGTTTGGGAACAAGAAACCTTGTGACCCTTCCTCACCGTGTGACGGATGATTTTTGTAGCATCTTAAAAAAACACGGGCCCCTTTATGTTCATACTCACTTCAACCACTACACAGAGTGTACGGCTGAGGCTTTTAAAGCTTGCTTAAAAATTGCCGAGGCAGGTTGTCCGATAAATAATCAAATGGTTTTGATGAAAGGAATCAATGATACTCCTGAAGTTGTGAAGAAAACAAATCACATGATGCTTATGATGAGAGTGCGTCCTTATTATCTGTTCCAGTGTGATATGTCTCAAGGGATTGGCCACTTCCGAACTCCTATTGAAACAGGAATCAATATCATAGAAAATCTTCGTGGCCATACTTCGGGCATGGCCGTTCCTCACTATGTTGTGGATGCGCCCGGTGGCGGTGGAAAAATCCCTTTGTTGCCTAAATATGTTGTGAGCAAAAAAGATGATACCTATGTTCTTCGCAATTACGCTCACAAGGAATTTATTTATAAAAATCCAAAGTGATTTTGGGCTCAAATAGCGAATTCAATCTTTTGGCTAGTCAAAATAATCACCTTGAGCAGCAATAATCTGACGCGTCTTGATTTAAGGACTTTTAAGTAATTCTTTTTTCTCGAACAATTGCGCTTAAGGGTGTCAAGGTTTCTACTAATGGGGCTAGGGGGAATTTCAATGAAAAAACTTTTGTCCGTATTTGCGGTTTTTGCTTTTTTTTCGGCAAACGCTGCAGAATACATCGTTAAATTTAAAGATGCATCCAAACTGATTCGTAAGTCAGTGAACGTAAAGGGTATTGGAAATATTACTTTTACGGATATTCACGAGCCAGGTGCGATTGCAAAAATCAACTTGGAATCAAAGAGTGTATCTTATGAAGCTCAGGTTATTAGTAAGCTTTTAGCGAATCCTGATGTCGAATATGTGACAAAAAGTTTCAAGCTTCGTACGAACAATCAGGTCGACCTCTCGAAACTTAAAGAGCAGTGGGCGATCAAAAAAGTTCAAGCCGAAAAAGCATGGAACCTAGCTGGAAATCTTGGATCTAGAAACGTTGTTGTTGCCGTCATTGATACGGGTGTTGATTCAAAGCATGAATCTCTTAAAGACAATGCAGTTCCTGGTTATGACTTCAAAGATAACGATAACGATCCACATGATGAAGCAGATCCAAATTGGCAGCAAACTCATAAAAACCCAGGACATGGAACTCATTGCGCAGGAATCGTGGGTGCAACGGGAGTTGTTCAGGGCGGAATCGTGGGCTTAAGCCCAAATGTTTCTATCATGCCTTTGCGTTTTCTTGGGGTAGATGGATCAGGTGATTTAATGGCAGCCATTAAGTCTATGGATTATGCCATCGAGAAAAAGGTTGATATTATCTCTGCAAGTTGGGGTGCAGAAGTTCCTGCTTCTCAGGCAACTCCACTTATTGAAGCTGTGAAGCGTGTCAGTGATGCAGGAGTGATCATGATTTCTGCTGCTGGAAACGGTGACCGTAGCGGAGTGGGTTTCTCAAATGACGAGAGAGATGAGTATCCTGCTAACGCAAACTTTGAAAACACAATCACTGTGGCTGCAAGTGATGAAAGCGATGCGAAAACATCTTTTTCAAACTTTGGTCGCAAAAGCGTTCATGTGGCAGCTCCTGGATTTAAAATCATGAGTACTTTGCCAGATAATAAGTATGCGCTCTTGAGCGGAACCTCTATGGCGACTCCTCTTGTGGCAGGTCTTGTGGCTTTGATGAAAGCTCAAAATAAAAACCTCACAGGTATGCAAGCAAGATCAATCATGCAGCAAACAGGTGTGAAAACGGCTATTGAGACAGCGTGTAACTGTCGTATTGATGCGGGTGCAACAATTGAAAGTTTAAAGAACTCTAAACCTGTTCTTGTTCCTTATGCTTATACGTTATCACCTGGTGCTTCTGTAAAGTTTGAAGTTTTAAATGCAAATGGTGCCGTGACTTATACTTCAAGCAATCCACAAGTAGCCGCTATTGATAGCGCAGGAAATTTAACAGCAAGTTCTGAGGGAGAAACAAAAGTAACAGCAACAGATTCAGTTGGAACAAAGCTTGAGTCTGATAGCATTTTTGTTTGGAAGCGTTCTGAGTCTTCGGGTGGTGCTGGCGGTTGTCCTTTGGGCGATCCTACTTTATGTGACCTTCTCTGTAAGATCAGTCCAACTTTGCCTTGGTGCAAAAGTACTAAATAGTCTTTAACTTTCTTTTAAGGGCACTTTAGTTGATCAAAAAGATCATCTAAAGTGCCCTTTATTATGAACGAATCTGAATTAATCAAAATCCAAGAATGGCGTTGTTCTGTAAAAAAATTTGATTCTAAGAAAAAAATCCCTCAAGCAACTTGGTCGGCTATCGAGAAAGCCCTTGTGCTTTCTCCTTCTTCTTATGGCCTACAGCCCTGGAAGTTTTTAGTTGTGACAAATTCTGAAATTCGAAAAAAATTAACTCCTCTCAGTTGGGGTCAGTCACAAGTGGAAGATTCTTCTCACTTTGTTGTTTTTGCTTTTAGAAACAAAATGGATGAGGCCTATGTCGAAAAATATGTGAGATCCATTATGGAAACTCGTGGTCTGACAGCAGACAAACTCGAAGCTTATAAAAACATGATGGTCGGAGATATTGTGAAGGGGCCTCGTTCCGCAAAAGTTCAAGAGTGGGCTTCTCGTCAGGTTTATATTGCGCTTGGAAATTTTATGACTTCTGCTGCGATGGTGGGAGTGGATACTTGTCCGATGGAAGGAATCGATCCTGCAAAATACGATGAAGTTCTGGGGTTGGCGGGATCAGATTATTCAACGGTCGTTGCCTGTGCTGCTGGCTATCGTGATGTAGAGGATGCTTATTCAAAGCTAAAGAAGGTAAGGTTTACTTCTTCGGAAATTGTTAAAAATATTTAGGCGCGGGATTGATTGGCGGTCCCAGCAGGAATCGAACCTACAATTACTCTTTAGGAAAGAGTCGTTATATCCATTTAACTATGGGACCCAGTAAGATTCTTAATATAGCCGAGGATTTTGAACGCGACTAGCCGCAAAAAATTCCCTGCATGGATTGACTCTCTTGGGCTTCTTTTTATTCTAAGTTTCTCAAGGAGATATTCATGAAATTAAAGTCTTTTTTTAGTGTGGCTGCTTTAGGGTTAATCGTCGCTTGTTCTTCTTCCAATAAACCAGAGCAAAAATCTAATTTGACTTATGGCTCGGTAAAAAAATCTATCGTAAAAGGTCAAACGAATCAGTCCGATATCGTTCATCTTCTTGGTTCTCCAAATATTGTGACTAAGAATTCAAAAGGTGAAGAGGTTTGGACTTATAGTAAGCAATCTTATGATTCTGAATCAGGTGGTTTTGGTGGGGGGATTATTCTCTTTGGTGGTTCTAAGGCTTTTAGCTCCTCAGCCTCTTCTTCTTTTGATTTGATTTTAACTTTTGATGGCCGAGATGTTGTGAAAGATTACTCAGTTGTTTCTTCACAGTTTTAAAATTTAATTTAAGGTTTAGCTGAGATTTTAAATAAAGGAACCCAAAATGAAAAAATTAATTTCTTTAAGTTTTCTCTTAGTTGCGTGTGCTGTGACTCCTCCAATGTCTCCTCAGCAGATACGTGCTATGCAAATGCGAAGTTTCGAAAGTACAACATATGAAAATGTTTTTCGTGCCCTAAAAACGGTTCTCCAAGATGAGGGATATGTCATTAAAAACCAAGATATGGTGGGTGGTTTAATTGTGGGTAGTATTCAGCGCACCGATGGAATGTCGAACTTTAATATGGTTTTTAATGCTGGAAAAAACTATCGTACTGGGGAGAGCTACGAGGTTTCAGTGAATCTTGAAAAGGTTGGTAAAACCGTTGAAACAAGAATGACCATTCAAAGGATGGAGTCTTATAGTATGGGTGGGACTCAAGGAAACCCAATATTAGACCCCGAAACTTATAAAAATATTTACGAAAAAGTGTCGGTCGAAATCAAGCGAAGACAGGCTCAGGGCAAGTCAGGATAAATTTTTTTAAGTG
>JBILWH010000158.1:0-4346 GCA_044370015.1 Bdellovibrionota bacterium
CATCGAAGAGTCCCCGTAACGTAGAATTTTAAATAAAAAAGAACATATAAATGGGTCAATATAACGCAGACAATATCCGAAATTTTTCGATTATCGCCCATATAGATCATGGAAAATCGACGCTTGCTGATCGTCTTTTAGAAGCAACAGGCGCTTTAACCAAGAGAGAAATGCAGAGCCAGGTTCTCGATACTCTTGAAATTGAGCGTGAGCGAGGAATCACCATCAAAGCTCAGACCGTTCGTTTGAACTATAAAGCAGATGATGGAAAAGAATATGTTCTCAATTTGATTGATACCCCCGGACACGTTGATTTTACCTATGAAGTTTCTCGTTCTCTTGCTGCTTGTGAGGGGGCTGTTTTGGTTGTGGATGCTAGTCAGGGTGTTGAGGCTCAAACACTTGCAAACGTATACATGGCCTTGGATGCAAATCTGCAGATTGTCCCCGTTATTAATAAAATCGATTTACCTTCTGCTGATGTTGATAACGCTAAAAAAGAAATTGAAGAAGTCATCGGGATTGATGCTTCAGAATCTATTCCTGCCAGTGCAAAAGAGGGTATTGGAATTCACGAAATTCTTGAAGCGGTTGTTCAAAAAGTTCCCCCTCCTAAAGATACTAGAAAAGATCCTCTTCAGGTTCTCATTATGGATAGTTGGTATGACAACTACCAAGGGGTTGTTCTTCTGGCTCGAGTCATGGCAGGAACGATTCGTGTCGGTGATCGAGTTTTCATGATGTATTCCAATGAAACTCTCAAAAACGATTCGGATGCTCCGACTTATTATCAAGTTGTTCGACTTGGATATTTAACTCCTAAATTTTTAGATCAAAAAGAAGCGAATCCTGGCGAAGTTATTTTCTTAGTTTGTAACATTAAGAGTATTCGTGATGTGAGAATCGGTGACACGATCACACATACAGAGAGTCAAGCAGATCCAATGGTGAAATATGTTGTGGCTTCTGAGCCTTTGCAGGGATTTAAAGAAGTAAAGCCTGTTGTCTTTTCGGGGATTTTTCCCACTGACAGCAAAGATTTTGAAAACTTAAAAGAAGCACTTCAGAAATTATCTTTGAATGATGCAGCTTTAACGTTTGAACCCGAGAATTCGTTAGCTCTTGGTTTTGGGTTTCGCTGTGGATACTTGGGTTTGTTGCATATGGAAATTGTGCAGGAACGTTTGGAGCGTGAGTTCGGGATGAATATTATTAGTACGGCTCCTGGTGTTCGATATAAAGTTACCAAGACAAGTGGGGAAACTTTTGAAGTCGATAATCCTGCTCTTTTGCCGAAGCCTCATGAAATTGAAAAAATCGAAGAGCCCATGATTCGAGGAATTATTCACACTCCAGCTGAGTACGTGGGATCAATCATTACTATTTGCGAAGCTAGACGGGGAACTCAAGAGCGAATTGATTACATTACAAAAGAGCGTTGCGCGGTTGTCTATAAATTACCCCTTGGCGAAATGCTTTTCGACTTTTATGACAAACTCAAAAGTATCAGTAAGGGTTACGCAAGTTTTGATTATGAACTTTTGGGCCTTGAAGAAAGTCAGCTCGTAAAACTTGATGTGATGATCAATGGAGATGTTGTGGATGCCCTGTCGGTTATTGTCCACCGAACTCGTTCTTATGAACGAGGGCGTGATCTCACCAAAAAAATGAAAGAAGTGATCCCTCGTCAGCAATACGAAGTTGCGATTCAAGCTTCGATTGGGACAAAAGTTATTGCTCGTGAAACCGTGGGCGCTCTTCGCAAAAATGTTTTGGCAAAATGTTACGGGGGTGACATAAGTCGTAAACGAAAACTTCTTGAAAAACAAAAAGAAGGTAAAAAGCGCATGAAATCGATTGGAACTGTAGAGGTTCCACAAGAAGCCTTTTTAGCTATTTTAAAGGTCGAATAAAATTAGAAGGGTTTCGTGTGAGAACTCGGATCGCTCCAACTCCCAGCGGATATCTTCATTTAGGGAATGCTTATAATTTTTATTTGATTCAAAAATATGCCCAAGAAAAAAAAGGAAAAACTCTCTTAAGAATTGATGACTTTGATTTTGATCGAGTTCGAGAAGAATACGTTGAGGATATTTTTAAGGTTTTAAAATGGCTTCAGATCAGTCCTGATGAAGGCCCTCGAGATATTCAAGAATTTTACAAGTTTTTTAGTCAAAAAAATAAACAAGATAAATATTTAAAGGTTTTAAAGCTTTGTGAAGAAAAAGGGCTTGTCTACGCGTGTGAATGTAGTCGTAGTCAAAAGGATTGTTTCACTTTTGAGGGAGCCTATAAAGGAAAATGTCGAGATAAAAATCTAAAGTATGAAGCAGGCAAACATGCTCTTCGTTTGCGGTGTGAGGATGGAGATTTTTCGTGGAAAAGAACACTGAATGATTTTGTTTTGTGGACAAAAGAAAACCGTGCGTCTTACCAACTGGTGAGTGTTGTGGAAGATGTGGAGAACAAAATTGATTTTGTTGTGAGAGGAGAGGATTTGAAAGATTCTTCGGCCGCCCAGCTTTATTTGGCTCAACAATTAGGGGGAGTTTTTAAAGGGCTTTTCGAGAAAATTCAATTTATTCATCATCCTTTGATAGCGGATCCCCACAAGCCATCTCAAAAGCTATCTAAGAACTTGAATTCCTTTTCTTTAAATTCACTTATTCAAGGGGGGTATACTTATGAAAGATTTCTCTCTGAATTTGCTTGCTAAGATAGGTTGCTAAATTTTATATCCAAGCCCATCTTATGAAATTGCGAGCGCTTTTTTGGGGTCTGTGTATCTTGATATCCCCTGCTTACTCTTTGCGCCTTGTTTCGATGAATTGTTTAGTTATGCTTCGGCAGGGTTCTGTTGAAAAAAATACCGAAAATCATGAGCGCGAAGCCGCTCTTGTTGGATATTATCCCGACGATTATCAAGCTGGTGAAGAGAGAGACTTAATGATTTATTTGCATGGTTTTGGCTCAAAGCCTGAAAATTATGGAAATTCAGGACTGGGGGCAGCGCTTGAAAAAGAACGCCTGGACAAGGGGATTCGCGAGCCCATTACTCTTTCAATTAGCTTAGGGCCTCTTGTCCTTGCTGGGTCATTGGATCACAAAGCTGGGGGCGCTTTTTTTGTAAATCCTCTTTTATATTGGGATGCTATTTTGAATTTTGTAAATCAAAACAATTTAAACATAAAAAATGTTTTCATGATGGCAAATTCAGGCGGTGCTTTTTCTGGATTTCAGATGCTTCGTCACCAACCGGAATCTCTTCGTGTGAAAGCGGCAATGTTTCATGTTCTCCCAACCATTAGAACTTCTGTAAAACGAAAAGGTCTTTTGCCGCTAACGAAGGATATCCTCTCATTTGATCACCCGGGTGTTGCCTTGAGAGCTCAGTTTGAAGAAAAGCTAGCTGTTATCATCAAAGATGAACATTTTTCAAAAATTAGCATGAGTTCAATCGAAAATATTAAGAGTTTTCCGCCCTGGACAGCGGTTCTTATTCAAGACGGCCAATATGATGCTTTTAGATATATCGATGAAAATGTGAAGCTTGTAAAAAAAGCCCAGTTATTGGGCTTGAGCTTTTATCACCACACTTTGCCGGAAGGGGGGCATTTTGCTCCTTTTGATCATGATTTAGCTTTGAATTTCTTTCAAGCTATGAGTAACATTTCAAATTAATGCGACATTTGGTTTCAATCAGAGACCTTGATTCAGAAAATGTAAAATCACTGGTGGATAAAGCCTTAGGCCCACTTAATCATTTAAATGTTTATCCGGGCGAATTTGTCGGACTAATTTTTTTGGAGCCTTCTTCTCGAACGCGAGTAAGTTTTGAATGTGCAGCACATTCTCTAAATGTGAATCCAATCTTTTTGGAAGAGAGTGGAAGTTCCTTAGAAAAAGAAGAAACGCTTAGAGACACAATTCTTAATTTTCGCTCTATGGGTATTCGAGTTTTTGTGATTCGTTGTCGAGATGAAAAACAACTTGCGGAACTTCAAAATCTTTCGGGGGTTAAAATCATTAATGGTGGAGACGGAAAGAGAGAGCACCCCACTCAAGCACTTTTGGATTTAACAACTTTGCGTTCTTTTTATTCTTGGGATCAGTTGAAGGGCAAAACACTTTCGATAGTCGGAGATCTCAAATCTTCTCGTGTGGCTCAAAGTTGGTCTGAGCTTGCTCCTATGGTGGGATTGAATTTAAGGCTTATTTCTCCTCTTAGTTGGAAGCCTGATTGGGGCAAAAATTGGGAATATTTTTCGTCCATAAAAAAAGGCCTAGAGGGGGCAGATATCGTAATGTCTTTGAGGGTTCAAAAAGAGCGGCAAAGTTCAGATGAT
>JBILWH010000159.1:0-4327 GCA_044370015.1 Bdellovibrionota bacterium
CTCTAAAATTTGATCCCTTCTTACTAAAAGGCACTGTTTCAATCATCGAAATTATGATTGCTCTTGGCCCCATTGAGTATTCTATTTGGGAAAAAAGATTTGATGGAAATAATTTAGTGGAAGCTGTTCGCTTAAATCATGTTTTGGGTTTATTTGAAGAAAAAGCTCACGCGCTTCAGCACCTGAACGAGGTTTTAGGATTGCGTCCGTATATTCGTTTAAGTTCACAAGAAATTTTTGAAACAGAAAAGATGGAAGATCAGCTTAATGCCGAAAGAGAAGAGCGTGGAGAGAGTTCTGTGAATTTTGCCCAAGAAGCTGATGTTTATGCGTTTATGTATGATCTTGTTGAGAGCGAAAATCTTCCTAAAGGATATGGTGTTTATTCGGGCTATCTAACTCGCGCAATCGTTGATCGGAATCGAGGCCGGCCTTGGACGCAGGTCGAATGGAAAGAGGCTTTGGATGAATATAGTTACAATCCAAGATCGCTGCCTTGAGAATTTCCAAATATAAATACTTTCTAAAAAGAATGCTTGTTCTTTTTCTCTACTAGTTCCTTAGGTAAGTGGCTGTTAAGGCTTTCGAAAAGCTTTTCTTGCGATTCGATTTCTTTTTTCCACTCAACAGGATCAATGCACATGGCGGCTTCAAAGTCTTGAGGTGTGAAGTTTTTTAAGCCTTCAAAATCAAATTCACTCATGAGAGGAATGTATCCAATTTTGCATTCATGGTTGAGCGCGCGGCCTTGGCAACGATCAACAATCCATTTGAGAACGCGCATGTTTTCACTGTATCCAGGCCAAATAAATTTTCCACTTTTATTTTTTCGAAACCAATTCACATGAAACACTTTGGGAAGATTTTTGATTCTTTTGCCAATGTTGAGCCAGTGCTGGAAGTAAGCACCCATGTTGTAGCCACAAAAAGGGAGCATGGCCATGGGATCGCGTCTGACACCTGCAGCAAGTCCTGCGGCTGCAGCCGTGGTTTCGCTTCCCATCGTTGCCCCCATGTACACTCCGTGCTCCCAGTTGAGTGCCTGATGCACGAGGGGCATTGTGTCGGGTCTGCGGCCTCCAAAAATTATAGCAGAAATAGGCACGCCATCGGGATTTTGCCAGTCAGGATCAATCGTCGGGCATTGCTTTGCAGGTGCTGTGAAGCGAGCATTCGGGTGAGCGGCTTTGCGGCCACAATTTGGTGTCCAATCCATTCCTGACCAATCGATAAGATGAGCGGGAGGCTCTTTTGTCATGCCTTCCCACCACACATCACCGTCATCAGTCAGTGCAACGTTTGTAAAAATTGTGTGCGATTTCATAGAGTCCATCGCAATGGGATTTGTGTCGTATGAAGTGCCGGGGGCTACGCCAAAAAATCCCGTTTCAGGATTGATCGCATGGAGTTTGCCATCTTCATGAGGCCAGAGCCAAGCAATGTCGTCACCAACGATTGTCGTCTTCCATCCTTCTTTGCGATATTTCTCGGGAGGCACGATCATCGCAAGATTTGTTTTTCCGCACGCAGAAGGAAAGGCTGCTGTGACGTAAGTTTTTTCTCCGTTAGGTGCATGTAAACCCAAGATAAGCATGTGCTCAGCCATCCAGTTATTTTTTTGAGCAATGGTAGAAGCCAAGCGAAGGGCAACGCATTTTTTTCCGAGCAAGGCATTGCCACCGTAACCCGATCCGTAAGAAATAATTTCTTGAGTCTCGGGAAAGTGCACGATGTATTTGTCATCGTTGCATGGCCAATTGCAATCTTGCTTTCCCTCGCTCAAAGGAGAGGCAACAGTGTGCAGACAAGGGATGAAAGTTCCGCAACCATCGCGTTTGCAAATGAGTTGGTTTTCAACTTCGTTTTCTAATCTGCGCAAAACGTGAGCACCCATATGAGCCATGATGCGCATGTTGACGACGACATAGGGACTATCAGTGAGCTCTACTCCGATTTTTGCCAGAGGAGACTCAAGCGGGCCCATGCAAAAAGGAACCACATACATCACGCGACCGCGCATGGAGCCTGCAAGTTTTTTGTTAAGAAGAGTGCGCATTTCTGAGGGGTCCATCCAGTTGTTGGTGGGGCCAGCGTCTTCTTTTTTGAGTGAGCAAATAAAAGTGCGATCTTCTACTCGCGCAACGTCCGCGGGATTTGAACGTGCAAGGAATGAGTGAGGCCGTTTGTCAGGGTTCAAGCGAAGAAAAGTTCCGTTTTGAACCAAAAGCTCTGTGAGCATTTTGTTTTCTTCTTCTGATCCATCACACCAGTGAACGGCAGAGGGTTGGCAAAGTTCGGTTATTTTGTGAACCCAATCCGCAAGCGCCTTGTGAGTTGTGTGACGTGAAGGAAAATGAAAAACTTGTCCGTTCTTTGAGTCTTGCTCGTTCGACTGTTCAGCCGGCTTGTTTTTGGTGTTAGGCCCCATGCCTAAAAGTTTACTGAAGTTCTTGATAAAAGCGACTCTTCAAGAGGCTTAACTGCGCTTTGTGTTATGGGTCGTGCTAGAGGCTTAGAATCGAATCGATGAGAGTGTGTTTAAATTTGTACTTGTAGGTTTTTTCAAATTCAGACGTGTCTATGACACACGAGTATTTGAAGAAATCGATTAAGTAATTGGGGATGTTGGCGCTTTTAAAAGGCGGAACTTTGACCATTGTTCTTAGGAAAATATCAGGAATGGGGAGTTCTTGAATTTTTTTAACTTCTAATAATTTTGAAAGCGGCAGAACTCCAGGACCTGCGATGTTGAAAACGCCTTTGTGTGGCTTTTTAAGAACTAATTTTAAAATGTTGGTGAGATCATCTTGATGCAAAAGTTGAAAAAGCGGATCAAAGCCCATGGGAGTGGGAATGGTGCCCATTCTAAAGATTTGAGAAAGAGCATTGGTTATGTGCGGCCCGACAATGTGAGAAGGTCGCAAGATGACAGTGTCTCCTTCACTGTAGGTTAGGGCAAATTGCGTGGCTACGTGATCGAGCTCAAGAGCATCAGAGAGTTGCGGAATGGTTTGCGTTGCACGAAGTGTATCACTTTCGTGAAGATAGAGTGGATTTTGTGAATGAGCTCCGTAGACGTGAAAGGTGCTAAGCACAACGACAAGAGGGATTTTGTGCTCTTTGCAAAGTGAGAGCAAGTGTTGTGTGCCCATGACGTTTTCGCTGTATCGATCGTTGCGACTGATACGAGACGTTGCAGGAATTCTTCCTAAATGAAAAAAGGCTTTGAATTTATGCTGGCGAAAAAGATCATCAACCTTGCGGCTTTTGTAATGAGTTTGATGTGTCTCACCGTAAAAAAGATTTTCGGGGCTTTGTTCGCGCGGGTCCATCCCTACAAGCGTGTAGTGATCGCAAAGCACGCGCGAAAGTTCACACGCCAATCCACCTCGTGATCCACTGATGAGAATAGGTTCAAGTTGTTTTTTCATAGGCATTTTTGCTAAAGATTTTATCGCCTCTTCGCGCAAGGCCTTGGTTGAGAGTTTCTTGCATGAGCAGTTGAATTTTCTCAACTTCCTGGCGAATGTCAGCATCAGTAGCATTTATGTTCGGGGATGTTGAGAGTGGCGGCAAAATTTTAAGAGAGATTTTGCACGGAAGTGGAATCAGCCCAAGTGGCCCTAAAAGAGGAAATGTGGGTGTAATGGGTATGTAGGGAATCTTCAATATTTTTGCTAAGCCCTTAAGGTTTGCCAGTGAAGGGTAGGTTTCTTCTGTGCCCACAAGAGTAATGGGAACGATGGGGACTTTGGCTTCTTGAGCGAGTCTGTAAAATCCCAAAGGAAATTTTTGAAGCTGATATTTTTGATCGATTGTTTTTCCGCTTCCACGCACACCTTCGGGAAAAACTAAAACGCTTTCGCCTTTTTGCAAAAGCTGGAGACAGTTTTTTTGATCGCCCACAATTTGTCCGCTCTTGAGAAAAAAAGATCCGATGAAGGGAAGCGTGGGCACCCAGCGTTCTACCATGGCGCGTGCAAGGCGGGGCTTATCGCTTTGAGTGAGAAGGGTATAGACGATGAGCATTCCATCGAAGGGAATTTGCCCTCCGTGATTGGCGATAAAAAGAGCGGGGCCTTGGGGTATGTTTTCAATCCCCACCACTTGAGTGCGAAAGTATTTTTTGAAAAAAAACTTTGCAATAGGAGAAATAGAGAGCAAGGTGTCGAGTGATGTGCCCCACTGATCAAAGCGCAAAGTGGATTCTTTGAACAGGCTTTCAATCCTTGTTTTTTCTTGAAGGCTTAAAGCTTCGATCACAAGAAAAATTATAGGGTGCTTTCAAGTGGCTGGCTAGAATCTGTTGTGCTAATTTGATCTCCGC
>JBILWH010000160.1:0-4322 GCA_044370015.1 Bdellovibrionota bacterium
TTTTATATTTTTTGTTCTCGCTTCACCTGCAGGTGGTTACTTCAAAGATGTTTCTACTGATAAACCTGTTTCTGTAAAAATAAAAGTAAGTGATAAATACACTCGCGCGGCACCAGGAGGCACAGGAAGTGCCAAGACCGGCGGCAACTATGCGGCAAGCCTCAGAGCCATCTTAGAAGCCAAAAACGAAGGCTTTTCAAATGTTCTTTTTCTAGATGCTCGTGAAAAAACTTTCATCGAAGAACTAGGTGGAATGAACTTTTTCGTTGTTGACCAGGGCACACTCAAAACTCCACCACTTGGAGATACAATCTTAGCAGGAGTCACACGAGACAGCATTCTTCGTCTTGCAAAAACTCTCGACATTCCCGTTAGCGAAGAGCAACTCTCGGTCTTTGAAATGGCTCAAAAAATTAAAGACGGAAGAATCACTGAAGCTTTTGCGTGCGGAACAGCTGCAACTATATCTTCTATTTCGGAACTGGGATGGAAGGGTGAAAAACTTAAGCTTTCATCTGGCATTGAAGCTGGCCCAGTTTCTACAATATTGTACAAAACCTTGATTGATATCCAACACGGAAACATCAAGGCCCCAGAGAGCAACTGGATTTATACTGTTCGATAAAAAATAAGATCAAGCACTCAATGTTTGAGCTTCACGTACTTTAAACCAACTGGTTGAATATCCCTTATCAGAATATTTTTCTGCAAAAGAACTCACCTTCAGAGGTTCAAAGAATGTATCCAACATCACTGCCAGACGCTCACTTAACTTACCCCGATCAGCAAGCGATTTTTCAGCGGCATTTCCGTGAGGAGAGTGAGGGCAGGCGGCAGGATGAAAAGTCATTGTGCCTTCTCGAAGTACGCTTTTTCGGGCGCCATAATTCACGTTGCTAAAAAACATCATCTCATCGCTATCCACATTAAAGTGAGCATAGGGAGCCGCTACATCACGAGGATGCCACCCTTCAGGTTGGCCCACAAAAGAACAAATTGAGAACCCAAAATAAGGAGCCTGCCCCGATTGAAAAGTTTGATGCGCAGGCGGAGCAGAATGAATTGCGCGAGCAATTCCATAATGTTTTGCGATGTCAAAAGTATAGGGATACAAAGCGCCTTCCCATCCACAAACATCAAAAGGATGATGTCCCAAGACCAATTCCGTCAAATGACCTTTGTTGTGTTGAACATAAACCGTAAACTCACCCTCCTGATCAATGGGAGCCGCAAGCTCGGGCAAAGAAACTTCTGTCTCAACGATCGGAGCAACCATCAAGGCCTGTCCACTTGTGTTCATGTAATGAGGAGGCCATTCAATCAAAAAAGTTGACTCTACAGTCAAAAGCCAAAGCTTTTCACTTTTTAAATCAATCCGATAAGTTGTTCCTTTAGGAATGACAACATAGTGATTTTTGCGAAAAGGTAGCTCACCGTATTCAGATGAGAGAATCCCCTCACCTTCTTGAACAAAAAATATTTCGTGAGCCTCACCATTGCGGAAAAATTTATTTTTAGGAAAACTTTCAATTACTTTAATCACTCCAATTTTTGTAGAATTTCCCCACAAAAGACAGCGTCGCCCAGACAAAGCATCCGCCTCAAAAGGAATATCGCCTGTGTGAATCAAATAAGGATGAAGTGTCTTATCCTGTGTTTCTTGCGGAACAAAATTCAACACCGAAGCTGTTGGTGAAGATTTAACCTCTGTTGGATATTTTCGCACGTGCATCTTACGCGACCAAGGACCGCTAAAACCAAACGAGCCATGAATTTCCTCTAGCGAAAGAACACCTGGAATATAATAAAACTCGGTGTGGGGAGTGGATGGGAGAGTCCCTCTTTTAGCAATAATCATGATGCCGAGATTAGGGCGACAAGGGCGTTCTGCCAAGTCCCTTCCTACATTGAAAATATGTTTTTAATATTTTCTAAGCTTAAATTTAACAATTCAAAGCCCTGAAAAAGCTTAAAATTTAAGAATGCGGTTGTGCGTGTTTTTTTTCTTCCTGTTTCCCTCCTTTTACTTAAAATCACAAACAACCACTAAATCAATATTAAAACTTAGTTACCAAGACTCAGAAGCGAAAAGCTTTATAAAACAAGCTCGTTTTTCAATCAGTCAAAAGTCAGAAAAAGGTGTTTCAATTTCTCTTTTAGGAAAAACAATTTTTTTATACGCAAACTCATCTTGCTCAGGAGACGTAATAGGAAAACAAGAAAACTCTTCTACGGATATCGTTAACTTCCACATCTACAAAAAACACTTTGAAGCTAACAAAACCTATTATTTGAGCGCTGGAGTCATGACCAAAGACAATTCAAAACTTGGATATAAATTAGCTTTATGTAGTCATTCCTTAACATTTAAGACAACATCGTATACCTCTCTTGTAGACCCAACTTCCTCTCCATCAGATAACGGACTACGGAGCTCTTCTCGAACGACATCTCCCATCAGGATTGAATTTATAGAAGCACTCAACGTCGAGGCTCCTTCTATTCGAGCTTGGAACATTACAAACAGTCAAGAAAGAATACGTATTTTCTCCAATGTAGACTGTACTGGCGATGAACTTTCTGTATTTTTTTCTAAATCTTCGCTCAAATCATCGAAAGACCTCCATTTATCCGCTTCTCAATTTTCTGAAAATAAAACTTATATCCTTTCCGCAAAAACAGATCAGTCAACCTGCTCAAATAATCTTCAATATATAAAAAACCCTACACTCTCACCTCAAATAACTTTTTTAATGACTGGTCCAAAAAAATCAAACGTACCGCAAATCTCATTTGAGATAATTAATTTAAAAAAAGGAGATATTGTCACGGTTTACCAAGACGACAATACCTGCACTAACAATTTAATCAAACAGACCGTTTCTGAAAACAACAGACTCAATATCAACGGAAGTCTTCTTGAAGGAATAAATTCTGAAAACAAAACATATCAGTTTTATGCTCAAGCAAAACGAGGTAACGCGCTCGGAACATGTTTAGGTCCTCGAGATTTTGAATTTCATAAAAATCCTCCAGAGACTGCAACCCTTAGTCTTGTTCAGGGAGCCACAACCACAATCTTATCAACCACAAGCTTTAACAGAACACCTGAATTCAACATTACCAATCTAGCAGTTGGAAATTATGTAGATCTTATTTTGGGTGCAAACTGCCTTGGAAGCACGCTTCATCGTCTCAAAAAAAATAATGATTTAGCGGCAGACCGCATTAAAGTTAACCATCGCGATCTTTTAAGAGCTGACACCCTTTATGTTTTTTCTGCAAAAGTTACAGATCCAATGGGAAATTCTTCTTGCAGTAATAATTTTACATATACTCTTAAAACAGAAATTCCAAACCCAACAATTCAATTGATTCTAAATGGACTAACGCAGACCATGAAAGAAGCCTCTCCAACGTTTAAAGTTAGCAATATTTCAACAGGTGATAAGGTTGTAATTTATAAAGATTCCCTTTGTACTAAAATTGCCTCTGAAGAAAAAGTGATTGGAGAAAATCAAAAGACAATCGAAATTACGATTACAAAATTAAAAAATTCAGAAAAAAATAACTACCATGCTGGGGTACTTAGCAAAACTGTTCAAGGTTTAAAATGTAGCTCTGTAGGCATTCCCTACCAATATAAACCCACTCCAGTTGCTACACCTGGGATTGACCCTATCTACGTTTACGAGGAAGGATCAGGAAGTGGTTCTGGTGAAGATATAACATCTCCACCAGATCCCAGAGTTGACGATGAAAACGCAAGAATTTTAGCTCTGGGGTCAAATTTAGCGGTCCAACCGGTTACAAATTTTTATGTAACAGAGTTGGCATTCAGCGAAAAAGAAGTTTTAGCTCGAACCTCAGCAATCAAAACAATACTCGATAGCGATGAATACAAAGATGCTGCAGAAGACAAAAAACCTTGGTTAAATACAGATCAACTGGTCCCATATGTGAAAATAAAGGATAACACTTTTTTAAGTATCGGAGCACACACCGTTAGCAGAATTCTCTACAACCTTCAGACTCTATACCCTCAAGCTTATCCAAACCTAAAAACTTATTCGCGTATTGTTCGAGATTATTCAGAACTTAACTTCACTGATGATGAAATTAAAAAAGACATCATCAACAGTGGCTTTGTTTGGTTACACAACCTTGCCAAAACTCAAACTATTATTACAAATCAGTACGTTGTTAACCCCAGTACAAACATAGGTGAGTATTTTGAAAAATTGAATGTCGCTACTGCAAAAATTAACACAACTGCGTTTTGTGACACTTCAATAAGAGATTTAATCTCAAGTACATCAGGT
>JBILWH010000161.1:0-4312 GCA_044370015.1 Bdellovibrionota bacterium
CTTTTTCAAAATCCTCAGCGGACATTTTTTCTTTGGCATCCAAAATTTTTGAAAACCGTTGGGCTTTTTCAGCACTCAACTTCAAAACTTCTGTGAGATAAAAATTCACCCACCCTCTGTGATTGAGCCGAATTTTCACTTTATCCTTGCACTTAAATTGCTCAAAAAGCTCAGTAACAAACGAAAGAATCTCAATATCGGCTAAACGATTTTCTCCCCCTAAAATATCCACGTTGAATTGCCAGTGCTCGCGAAGTCTTCCTTTTTGAGGCCGTTCATAGCGATAAAGGTTGGGAATACTAAACCAACGGAGAGGAAAACTGAGCTCCCCGACTTTTGCAGCTACCATTCTCGCAAGTGTAGGAGTCATCTCAGGGCGAATCGCAACTTTCCGCCCCCCCCTATCTTCAAAGCTATAAAGCTGCTGACTCACAAGCTCTTCACCCGACTTGGCGGCGTAGAGGTCAAAAGGCTCCAACAAGGGCCCATCGTATTCTTGAAAAGCAAATTGCCGAGCGACTTCCTGAAATTTTGCAAAAATCTGGCGTCTGACGGACATTTCTTCGGGGTAAAAATCACGTGTTCCTTTATAGGGCTGAGTTGCGACGAACATTTGCCCCTCAGTCTACTGTAAGATTCGCTACTCCTGCAACGATTTGTCCCCAAGTCTTGCAAGTCTTAGTGGAAGACAAAGATTTTTAGCGCTATGACTATTTGCCTATGTATCGGTCCGTTAATTGTGGCGATTTAAGAGAAAATCACGTCAATCAAGAAGTTACTCTTTGTGGCTGGGTGCAAACCTTGCGAGATCACGGAGGCTTAGCTTTTTTGGATTTACGAGATCGCTCGGGTATTTGCCAAGTTTTCTTGCCCGATGAAGTTTCTAACGTCAAACTTCGCAACGAAAGCGTTGTTCAAATCGTAGGCGAAGTCATGAAACGCCCCGAGGGAATGAGCAATTCAAAAATCGCTACAGGAGCTATTGAAGTTAAAGCCAAAAAAGTAGAAGTTCTCTCACTTGCTGAAGCCCTGCCCTTTAATATTGAAGAAAAAAACGAAGGGGTAAACGAAAACACTCGCCTTAAGTACCGCTATCTAGACCTTAGACGCCCGGAACTCAAAAGAATTCTTGAAGTTCGCCACCGAGTTCTTCAACTCACTCGCAAGTTTTTTACAGACAATAAATTTTGGGAAATTGAAACACCCTTTCTTTATAAGAGCACACCCGAAGGAGCGCGCGATTACCTTGTTCCTTCTCGCGTTCATCCCGGAAATTTCTACGCTCTTCCTCAATCCCCTCAAACATTGAAGCAACTTTTGATGGTTTCAGGCTTTGAGAGATACTTTCAAGTTGTTCGCTGCTTTCGTGACGAAGATCTTCGAGCCGATCGCCAGCCTGAATTTACTCAAATCGACTTAGAAGCCAGTTTTCTTTCTCCCGATGAGTTCATGGGAATTTTAGAAAAATTTGTCGCTCTTCTTTGGAAAGAAATCTTAGGAGTTGAAATCAAAACCCCCTTTCCCAGACTCGCTTACAAAGAAGCGATGGAATCTTACGGCTCCGATAAACCCGACATGCGCTTTGGATTAAAACTTCACGATGTGGGAACTCACTTTAAAGGCTCAAGTTTTAAAGTTTTTAGTAGCGTGATTGAAAATGGCGGAAAAATTGTGGCTCTTGCGGTGAAAAAATCCGAAGTGGGCGAAGTTCCTGCGTGGTCTCGTAAAGATATGGATAATTTCAACACGGCTGTCACCCCTTATGGATTGAAAGGTGTTGCGTGGGTGAAAGTGGAAGAAGCTGGGTGGAATTCACAAATCGCAAAATTCTTTAGCCCCGAACAACAAAAACAAGTGAGCTCCGCACTGGGTGCCTCAAATGGCGACTATATTTTCTTTGCAGCTGAAGCAGCCCCTCGCGTGTATGAGGCTATGGGAAATTTGCGCCTCATGGTGGCTCGTGAATTAAAATTAATTGGTGAAGGACTTAGCCAAAGCTGGCCTTTCACGTGGATTACCAATTTCCCTCTTTTTGAATTTGATGCTCAGAACGGAAGATTAGCTGCCGCTCACCATCCCTTTACTCGTCCCCTTGATGAAGATTTAGAAAAATTAAAATCAAACGACATCGATACATTAAGAAGCATCCGCGCTCTTGCTTACGATCTTGCACTCAACGGATCTGAAGTCGCGGGGGGAAGCTTCCGAATTTTTAATAGCGATGTTCAAAAATCTATGTTCAAAGCACTGGGTTTTAAGGATGAAGAAATCAAAGAAAAATTTGGATTTTTTGTGGAAGCCCTTCAATACGGAACACCTCCGCACGGGGGAGTTGCTTTTGGCCTCGATCGCTTGGTCATGATGCTAGCGGGAACGAACAATATTCGAGACGTTATTGCCTTCCCCAAAACAGCTTCTGCTTCTTGCTTGATGAGCGAATGCCCGTCTCGCGTGAGCCCCGATCAGCTAGCGGAACTTCAACTTCAAGTCCTTAAAAAGTAGCTTTTTAAAAGCTCTTTTAAGAGCTCCTAAATCTTAGAAAAAGCCGAAAATGAGCTGCCCTACGATCATTTCATACGCATTTTAAAGCACTTTTTCTTAGTCATTTGCCCCTATAAGAGCACGTGGGCAGGTATTCATTGAACTACATGGTGGCCCACCCCTTGCATTAATATATGTATGAAAACAAAAATCACTTTTGCTCTTAGTACAATTGTTCTTCTTTCAGGACTCACCAGCTGTGGAAGAAGTAACAACAACAATAACAATCTTAGAAATAATTCAACAAATGCTTACTACCAACAGTGTATGAATGATCCCAATTGCTACAACCAACTTTTCACAAATCAGTTCGGTCCAAACAGCAATGGATATTTCTCTGGTTACCAAAATTTTGGTGGATATAACTGCCAAACTTATACAATTCCTTCTTACGGTTACGGTGGCTACGGAACTCAACAATTTGCAGTTGCTCCTCAAGGTGCTTTCCTTCCTCAGTACGGAATCAACGGAACAGGTGGAAGTTTCAGCATCGGCGCTAACTTCGGTTGGAATTAATTTAACATCTAAAGATTAAAAACTGTTTAACGAATAAAACTCGGGCGGATCAAGACACACAAAAGGTCTTGATTCGCTCGAGTCCTTTTTTGATCTCTTCTTCGCTCATCGCAAATGAAATTCTAAAAGTATTCGGAGCTCCAAAAGCAGATCCTGCAACCGTCACCACTTGTTGTTGCTCTAACAGCTTCTGCACAAAATCCTTGTCATCTTTTAATTTTTTGCGAGCGATCACACCACTCACATCTACCAAAACGTAGAAAGCTCCTTCGGGCTCAAGAGTCTTCACTCCCTCAATTCCTGACAACCCTTCCATGATGATTTTTTTTCTGTTTCCAAAAGCCTTCACAACAGGACCCAATATCGAATCTACTTTATCCATAGCACGAGCAGCGGCTACCTGGGCAAAACCTGGCATACAAGTCAGAACTTGGCTTTGAAGATCTGTGAGATATTCAATGTTCTTGGGATGACTTGCAACCCAGCCTAAACGCCAGCCTGTCATTCCAAAAGTTTTTGAAAAAGCATTCACACTTAGCACCCATTCACTTTGAGCTTCCGTCACAAGTGACAAAGCAGATACGTGTTTAGTCTTTCCAAATGTGAGACGCTCGTAAAGCTCGTCAAAAATAAGAACAACCTTTTTCTTTTCACACCATCCGATGATGTCTATGAGTAACTTTTCTTCGATCATGAGTCCCGTGGGATTTCCAGGCGAAGCCATGATGAGCGCCTTTGTTCGAGGGGTCCAAGATTTTTCAAGAATTTCGACATTCGGAAAATAACGATCCTCTAAACGAGTTTGAAGAGTCACAGGTTTTGCAGAAAGAGCTTTAACTATCCCGGGATAACTCACCCAGTAAGGAGCAGGGATCAAAACTTCATCGCCTGCATCACAAATTGCAGATAGCGCCAAATGAATTCCTTGTTTTGCTCCTGCTACCACTAAAAAATGTTGGGGAGCTGCCCATGAAACATTCAAACGATTTCGATAATCTTTTGCTAGCGCCTCTCTCAAAACAGGCACGCCTTGAGTTGAAACATAGCGAGTGTTTCCCTCGAGCATTTCTTTATGAGCTTCGTCAATCACTTCACGAGGTGTAGGAAAATCAGATTCCCCTGCGGCAAAAGACACAACATCCATACCCTGAGCTTTCATTTGTCTTACTTTTTCAAGCATGGCGAGGGTTGAACTACCAGCAACTCTTTGAGGAATCATTTTTTCTTACCTTTCACTTTAGTCTTAGATTTATTT
>JBILWH010000162.1:0-4307 GCA_044370015.1 Bdellovibrionota bacterium
TCTTTTATTTTCCACGCGTACCCATCAGCGACTTTCTGCAAATGCCCCTGAAAACGAAGAACACTTTGTCTTTTATACACTCAAAGATGGAGGCCTTATAAGAAGCGAATCCAAAAGAGCTATTTCTAAGACTGACCGTGAAAACCCAGATGATTTTCGCTCATTCGTTTTAATTGATAAAGTTGTCTCTCTTAAATTTTCTTTTTGGAGCCCTCGTCAAGGCCAATGGGTAAGCGATTGGGATTCGGACAAAAATGAAATGCTTAACCAAGTACCGGAGGCTGTTAAAATTGAACTCCGCTTCACACCCGAATTTGAATCAGAAAAAGGTGGTAAAAAATCTAAAGAACTCACACTTGTAACAGCCGTTCGACTGCCAGAAGCATGGTTTAGAAACATCAATTGGAGTAAGGCGGCTGCTCCGGCAACGCTACCAAGCGAAGGAGGTACGCCATGATAAAAGAAACCATCTCCAAAAAAGGCATGGCTCTTTTGATGGTACTTATCTCTCTTGCGCTTTTGAGTTTTTTCATCACTCAACTTCTTTATACGAGCAACATCGATGTCACGATCAGCAAAAAAAACAAACATCGTCTTCAATCTTACTACCTTGCACAATCTGCGGCTCGCATGGGACTTTTACGAGTTCACATGTTTCGAGAAACAGAAAACCTCATTGCTGCACAAAGTGCGTTATCTGCGCTTGTTCCACAAAATATGCGCTCAATGATTTGGTCTTTTGCGCTTCCCACTTTTCCTCTTAATGGACAAAAAAGTTCTTCACCCGGAACACTCTCTTCAATCATCAAAGGGGAAGGATCAAAGATTCCGTTAAACCTCATCGACGAACAGCTTCATAGAATGCCCCTCACAATTCAAAAACAAGCCGATGCCAAAAGCGTTTCTGATTCTATCAAAAAACAAATTCAATACTTGCTCGATCAAAGAGCCGAAGACGATCAACCCTTCCGCGAAAAACTTGAGAAGTACTATCCAAACGCTCTCCCTAATTCGATTGCCGATTGGATGGACATTGATGATCGAATGATTGAGGGGGGTGATGAAGATTCGATTTATCAACGAAAGACACCCTCCTACAAACCAAGAAATGACCGCTTTGGAGCCATTTCAGAACTCTCCATGATTGATCTTTGGGATGACGATACGCTAAGACCCTTAAAAAATGAGTTTTCGCTCATCAACATGAAGGCAAAGATCAACTGCAACACGCTCTCTTTGGATCGACTCAAAGCCTACTCGAAAAACAATCTCACGAGCGCTGATCTTGCCTTAATTCAAAGACGCCGTATTTCTCAACCTTTTAGCTCCTTGGAAGAATGCGAGGGCTTCATTCGCACCAATCCAGACATCAGAGGCGGGGCCGACTTTCAGTTTCCTGAGGGAATGAAAAAAGAGGGCTATGATAAAGAAAGCATTTTCATGATCGAGGGGAGCGGAAGTGTGGGCGATTCGCATTCAATAGTTAGGTTACACGTTCGTATCGAGGAAGATGCTCCTCCACCTAAAAAAGATCCCTCAGATGCCGAAAAACCAGCAAAATTTGGGGAACTTCATGTGATACGATTTGAAGAGGGAGCAGCACCATGAAATGTGTAGGTATACACCTTGATTCAAGAAAAGTTTTAATTGCTGAAGTTGAAGATCCTTCCACCAAACCGTCTTTATCAAATCTTATTGAAATGGATCGACATGAAAATGATCAAATTTCTGAAGTTATCAAAAACGCTTTTTTAAAACTTTCCTCTAAACCTGATCGAGTCTTTGCAAGTGTTGGAAATACCCCCCTTGTTATTCGTAACTTTTCTTTTCCTTTTAAAGATCGGACTCGAGTGCAAGCTGCCATACAAGCCGAATTTGAAGACACCTTGCCCATAGAAATAGAGAATTACATCATAGAGTATCAACAAATTGGCAAAGAAAAGAATCTTTACACTTTTTTAGGAGCCTTAATTGCTCGAAATCCAGTAGAAGATATCAATAAAGCTTTTGAAAAGCTTGAAGTCCTTCCCTCGGACTTTCTCGTTCCTGGACAAGCTTTGGGTCGTATGGGGCTTAACTTTCTAGCTAAAGAAACTAAACCTCTCACAACCGTTTGCTTTTGTGACATTGGTTTTGAAACAACTCAAATTTCAATTGTACAATTTCCAGCAGCTTCCAAAATTTTAAAAGCTTCTCTTTACGCAAATTCACTGATTGAATTTCGACATATCACTCGAGGTTCCAAAGACATTTACGACCGAGAACTTGCTCAAAAATCAGTCTCTATTCGTGAATTTGAAAACTGGCTAACCAAAGAAGTTTCCTTTTCAGGAGAAAGTCCCGAGCTTGATAATCTCAAAAACTCTATCAGGCCTCTTTTCGTAGAGCTCTACCAAGTTACTCAAGCAGCCGCTTCTCGATCTGGAAAAAGAATCGAGCAATTTATATTGACCGGCCCTCTCAGCCTCAGCACTGGATTTCGTGAGCTTTTTGAACACGAACTTAGAACTCCCACCATTATTTGGGACCCTTTTACCAATTTCATGACTTCAAAAGTTACTCTCGACGCTCACCAACGAAGCCACTTTGTTCTTCCACTAGCGCTTTCACTAAGACATGGTTTTTTTCGCTCTCTTCCTTGGCTCAACTTTCGAAGAAGTTCTAAGCAGAACCAAGTCATATCCTCAACTCTTAATAAACTTCAACAGCCCCAAGTTAAGTCTGTGATTTTACCTGTAGCCCTTTTGATCTTTGGATTGTTTTTTGTATGCACACTTGCCTCCCTAGTGATGAATCCTCGTATTAAAAGACAAGCAGATCGAACCGCAAATGCTTTTTCAAAATCGAGAATTCCTCTTGGCTCAAAAAAAGAAAAACTTATTTCCAATCCCTCGAGCATTAAAGATCAATTTGAGGATTTTCGTCAAAAAAAACTTTCACAACTCCCTTCAACTCAGGCACAAGGCCCCTTCATAGAAGATCTTCTCAAACTTTCTGAAGTCCTTGATTCTAAAAGCAAGGTTGAAGAACTCAGGATGGTCGCCAACAATAACGAAAAAGAAATCCAAGTAACAGTTGACACCTCAAAAGATCCCAATTTTCAAAAAACAGATCTTGAAAAAGACTTTCAAAGTAAAGGCTTTTCCGAAGTTTCCATTAATGCGCAAAACGGTAAGAACTTCCTCATTAAGGCTAAAAGGAAATAATCCGAATGGAAAACTTAAAAGAAATCTTAAAAAATACTTGGGCAAAAATAGTTTTACTTCTACAACGCTTTGAGAACTCTTCCTTCTTTGAACAAATGGTAAGAAGCTTTGAAGCTCTAACGCCTAGAGAACAAAACAATCTTCGTAAAAGCTTCAAGTTTTTGGGTATTGGAGTTTTGGCTTTTCTCATTTTAAGTGGCCCCTTGTCTCTTCTTTCAAAAATAAAAAAAATTAAGACTCTCGAAAAGCTCGAAGCAGATGCTTTCATGTTTCAAACTGAATATGAAAGTAAGAATAAGGGATACTCTGCTCCTGTGGGTTGGATGCCCATCAGTGCTAATTCTGTTGCTGATCTAACTGAAAACTTTAATACTTATCTTGCAAGGATTGGTGTTCCCGAAAGCTGCGGAACACTTATTTCAAATGGAGAAAACCTTAATCTAACACTCAAAGAAATTTCCATTAAACAAGCCACACGGATTCTTTTTCAATTAGAGGCTCTCTATCCAAAAGTCAAAACAACCAAGTTTGTTTCACGCCCAAATTCTACTAATCGAGAAATTATTGATATCGAAGCAAGTTTTGAATTTAACTCCTCTGCCGGAAATCAATTTGCCCAAGGACCAGCGGGCTCCCAAGATTACCCTGACGAAGAAACAAACTCACCTGCTGATCTTAGAAATGAAGCTCCCTCCCCATCTTTTACGAGCGGAGAAGAAGCCTCCAACAGCTTTCCTCAAGGTGATGATTTCATTCCCCCTCCTCCGGGTGGTGAAAACTTTGATGAATACGTCCCCCCCGAAATGCCTGATGATATCCCCCCTCCCCCTCCTCCTCCAGGCTTTGAAGGCGGTGGAGAATAATAATGAAAATTTTAAAGAAATACTTTTTTGTCATCCTTGGTTTTTTTGTTGGAGTTCTTTTTTTCTTTCCCTTGAATCAAATCAAAGATGCAATTTCATCCAATGTGGCACAATCCACGGGAATTATCCTAGACATACAAAGGTTAGAACCCACTCTTGGACTGAGATTAGGCTTGGGCAAAGGTGCCTTTATAGGATTGTCCGCAATAGGAGCACATATTCGCTTTCCACAAGGAAG
>JBILWH010000025.1:0-9731 GCA_044370015.1 Bdellovibrionota bacterium
AAGAATCATCCACAAGAGGACGACTCCAAAACTGAGCATAAGAGAAGCCTTACCCGCTTCAATCGCATCGCGACCGATACTGGGACCAATCACGCGCTCTTCTTGCACTTCGATAGAAGCTGGCAAAGCACCCGCTCTTAAAACAATCGCAAGATCTTGTCCTTCTTTCATAGCTTGATCAGCAGAGGCAGAAGAGCCCAAGGTGATACGTCCAGAATCTCCAATGGCTGACTGAAGTACCGGATAGCTCTTCACCACTCCATCAAGGACAATTGCCATGTAATGACCTACAAAACGACCTGTAAATTGTTCAAAGTTTTTAGCAGAAGATGGATTAATTCTGAAAACAACTTCTGGTCGCTCCATTCCAAAACCTCGACCACCTCCATCTTGACCCATAGACACTCGCGCTTCTTCAATTGATTCTCCGGAGAAAACATCTTTTGAAGAAAGCAAAATAGGAATGTATTTTGTTTTATTCACTTCATTGGGATCGTTTTGCTTTTCAAAAGCGATAAACGAATCAGCAGGAATTTTTCCTTTCAAATCGGCATTCACACGCTCTCTATATTCAGAAAACTGCTTAAATGTTTCTTTATTATATTTACCTGCACTTTCAGCAGCTGCAATTTTTGTATTGAGATCGTCTCTTTGAGCCGCCATACAATCGGATTTAGCTTCATCACAACCTGCGACTATGTGAAAATTTAATTGAGCTGTTTGCCCAATGAGTGCCTTCAAACGCTCAGGTTCCTTGGCACCCGGAAATTGCACAAGAATTTGATCATTGCCTTTTTTTGAAATAATCGGCTCAGCCACACCAAACTCGTCGATACGATTTCGGATGGTTTGAATACTTTGCTCCCGAGCTCGATCGCGTACTTGCTCATCAGCCAGAGAAGTCATGCGAATAAACTCACTTTGACCAAGGGGGCTTAACATCTCAAGAGTCCCTGCCCAATTGTCTTTGACTGATTTCACAAACTTTTTACGATCCTCTTCAGATCCCAATTTAATTTCTAACTCACCCTTATTCTCGTGAGGAATCACACTCACAACATTGACTCCTTCGTCTTTGAGAGATTTCTCAAGCGATCTTCCGTAGGAAGAAAGCTGGTTTTTAGAAACTTTATCCAGATCCACACCTAAAACCATGTGAACCCCGCCCTTCAAATCCAAACCGAGTCGCATCGCTGTGTCGACAAATCCTGAGGGAAGTTTTTCTGCCTCGGGATTCCAAAGGCTATAAACAGTTGGAGCTAAGAGATAAAAAGACAAAATAGTCAGAATGCCGCAAACCCATGCTCTAAATTTTAAATTAGAATTCATGTTGCAGATCCTTCAAGATTTTTAAGATCGTTCAATTTTGAATTGACTTGGCTGCGAAGCATCTTGATTTCGGTTCCAGGAGAAATCTCCAATGTCACGACTCGCTCGTTTAATCCCGCAACTTTTCCAATGATTCCACTTGTGGTGACTACCTCGTCACCTTTCGAGAGACCTTTTTGGAATTCTTGAATTTGTTTTTGTTGCTTTTTTTGAGGCGCAATCAAAACAAAATACAAAAGACCAAAGATCATGATCATCATCGGCAACTGCATCATAAACGGACTTGCGGGAGGCTTCGCGCCCGAAGCTGCAGGAGCACCCACAACAGGAGCCGCGGCTTCTTGAGCTAGAAGAAGCGCAGAAGGAACGCTTGTTAAAAGAAAGGTGAGAAATCGAGCGTATGATTTTCGCATTCTCTAAGAATTAAGTGGCTCCCCTGCATTTGTCTAGAGAGGCTTTCAAAGAGACAGGCGCTTTAAAAGAACTAACGCGGTGTAGCGGCACTTCCCACGCGCTCACCCCAAGCTGCAAAACACTTTTCTTTGAATGCGGCAAAGGTCGTCGTTTCAATGCTGGCACGCACATCCTTCATAAGATTTAGATAGAAAGCAATATTGATAATGTTGTTTTTACATATAAATTAGTTAAAAATTATTACTAAGTGAGTAAAGAATTTTCGATCAATCACGTTTGTATTTGCGCAGCGACTTATTTGAGACCCAAGGGATTAACTCGACTTCTTGACTCCATCAATAAATTAAACACAAGCGGTTTACCTGAAAGCGTTCGTATATCCGTTGTTATTGTAGACAACGATCCCGATAAATCTTCAGAGAGTGTCATTAAAGAATGCCAAAAAAAAGGATTTCGTTTTTCTCTGGAGTACTTATTAGAAACTGCAAGAGGAATTCCTCAAGCCAGAAATCGGCTTTTACGAGCCGCAAAAGATTTAAATTGTGATGTCGTTGCAATGATTGATGATGATGAAACTGTTGATGAAAACTGGCTCATATCAGGGCTCAAAGCAATGGATCAATGGAATGCGGATGTTATATTTGGTCACTTAATTCCAGTTTTTGAAACAACTCCTCCAAAATGGATAGTGGAGGGTGGTTTTTTTGCGTTTCCTATCTATAAAGACGGATCGAACATGAGCACAGCATACACCTACAATGTTTTTTTTAAGACAATTATTTTAGATTCAGTTCCTGGATTTGATAATTCCACATCTTTAACTGGAGGAGAAGATTCTATTTTTTTTTCGCAAGTTTATGTTGCAGGTTTTTCAATAAAATTTTGTTCTTCGTGTGTTGTTTACGACCAAATTCCAAAGCAAAGAACAAATTTAAAATGGATCTTAAACAGAAGATTTCTATCTTCTTGTGCATTTACCATTAGATCTATCCGCAAAAAACAGACACCAACCTATTTTTTAAGAATCTCAATAATTTTAAGATCGATTTTTATACTAATTGTTGGATTTCCAATATCAATCTTCTTAACATTTTTAAGATTTATCTTTCCTTTGTACACAGATAAATTCTTTAAAAAAATTCTATTCCCAAATCATTTTCACTTTTTTAACCAAGCCACAAGTGGACACAAGGGACTTTTAAACATTTTAGCGCATCAAATGGGAAAGTTTTGGGGAGTTTTCAACCTCAAAACTAAAAGCCATTACGCTAACCCAACGATCGAAAAGAAAAAATAGTTAAGTTAGTACTTATATTAACTTTGTATTAGGACTTCGCTCACCCCAAGCTGCAAAACACTTTTCTTTAAGTGAGGAAAAAGTCTTGGATTCGATGCTCGCGCGAACTTTTTTCATAAGATTTAGATAGAAGGCAATGTTGTGCATGCTTCCTAAAATGCCTCCGTTGATTTCGTTCGTGTGATAGAGATGACGAAGGTAACTCTTTTCGTAATTCTTACAAGTAAAACAATCACACTCGGGATCAAGAGGCTCACTCGAGAGAGAGTATTGTTCATTTTTGATTCGAACCACCCCGCGACTCGTAAACAAACTTCCATTGCGAGCATTTCGAGTGGGCATCACACAATCAAACATATCGACACCCGTCTCAACCGCCTCGAGCAAATCCCACGGCGTTCCCACACCCATTAAATACCTTGGTTTTTCCTCTGGAAAATGATGTGTCACTTGCTTGAGAAGGGTGTACATGTCCTCGGGCTTTTCACCCACACTCAATCCCCCCAGAGCTAAGCCATCAAAACTTCGACCATCTTCTTTAAGCTCGGCGAGGGCTTCCAAATGGCGCAATCGCATGGAAGGATCAAGCCCACCCTGAACAATTCCAAATAAAGCATTATCAGTTTTCTTCGCTCTCAGTGCACGAGCGGCCCAACGAGTTGTTTGATCACAAGCAAAACGCAGCTCTTCTTGAGTGGCAGGAAGCGCAGGACACACATCCAAAATCATCATGATCGAAGCCCCAATAGCCTCCTGAATTTCGATTGAAAGCTCTGGAGTCAGGGTTGCCCGTAAACCATCTAAATGATTCTGAAAATCCACACCCTCTTCGCGAATTTCACGAAGCTTTGCGAGAGAAAAAACCTGAAACCCCCCGCTATCCGTCAAGAGTGAATGAGGCCACTTGGCCCACTTTCGAACTCCCCCTACGTGCTTTAACACGTTCAACCCAGGGCGAAGCCACAGATGATAGGTATTGGCGAGAATAATCTCAGCTCCCATGTCCAAAAGATCACGAGATAAAAGCCCCTTCAAAGCTCCCGCAGTTCCAACGGGCATGAAGACAGGAGTTTGCACGACACCATGAATTGTGTGCATCGTGGCGCGACGTGCTTGTCCGTCTTTTGAGTGAACGTGAAATTGAAAACTCATATGGGAATTGCCGAGTAAACAGCCTCTATTGCCCCTTGTCAAAAACGACTTTTTACTGTTTTAAATTATTAAGGACTTTTAGAGATGCTCTCTCTACTAAGTTATTGTAACCTTTGGCCCAAAGAGGAAGAATATATGAAAAAAAACACGAGACACTTTATCGGCAAACTTAGTCTTACGTTCGCCTTTTTATTCACCCTTTCAAATTGTACAAAATCTGGAAGCTCTTCTGCGAACGGAAAGAAAATCCTTCGTTTAGGAAACGGCTCTGAACTTCAAGACATCGATCCTCAGACTGTAACGGGAGTTCCTGAACACAATGTCATATCTGCTCTTTTTGAAGGATTAATTGTTCCTCACCCCGAAACTCTTGAGCCTCAACCAGGAGTTGCGGAATCTTGGACTATTTCAAAAGATCAAAAAATTTATACCTTTAAAATTCGTGAGACAGCAAAGTGGAGCAACGGAGATAAAATAACAGCTGAAGATTATATTTTTTCTTGGAAGCGTATGCTTTCTCCAAAATTAGGTGCGGAATATGCCTACATGCTCTTTCCTGTAAAAAACGCTGAAGAATACAGCAAGGGAACTCTCAAAGATTTTTCTCAAGTAGGAGTGAAAGCAAAAAATCCTCTGACTCTTGAAATCACGCTCAAAGCACCTACTCCCTACTTTCTTGCTTTACTCATGCATTATTCCACCTACGCGGTCCATAAGCCAACAATCGAAAAATTCAATGCGATGGAATCTCGCGGAACAAAATGGACACGTCCCGAAAATTTTGTAGGCAACGGCCCTTTCAAGCTCACAAAATGGGATCTCAACAAAATTCTCTTGGTGGAAAGAAATCCCAATTACTGGAACAATCAAATCACCAAGCTTGATGGAATTAGCTTTCACCCCGTCGAACTTGCTCAGACTGAAGAACGAATGTACCGCTCTGGAGAGCTTGATAAAACCAACAGTGTTCCCACACACAAAATTGATAACTACCGCAAAGATCGTCCCAAAGAATTTGTAAATGCTCCTTACCTAGGAACCTATTTTTACCGTATCAACACAACTCGTCCGCAACTCAAAGATGCTCGAGTTCGCAAAGCGCTTTCGATGTCGATCGATCGCCAGGCGATTGTGGAACGCGTGACGAAAGCGGGAGAAATTCCTGCAAAAGCTTTCACTCCTCCCAACACAGGCGGATATACTTCCAAAACAGAAATCAAATATGATATTGCGGGAGCAAAAAAACTTTTAGCAGAAGCAGGATTCCCTGAAGGCAAAGGCTTTAAGGGAGTAGAAATTCTCTACAACACTCTCGAAGCTCACCGCTCAATTGCTGAATCCATTCAGCAAATGTGGAAAGTTAATCTTGGAATTGATGTCACTCTCAAAAACCAAGAATGGAAAGTCTATATCGATTCTCAACACAAAAAAGATTACGACATCGCACGTGCAGGTTGGATTGGAGATTATTCTGATCCCAACTCATTTCTTGATATGTGGACAACAGACAACGGAAACAACGACACAGGTTTTGCCAATAAAAAATATGATTCACTCATAAGAACAGCAAACATGACCGGTGATTCCGCAAAACGCCTCGATCTTTTCAACCAAGCAGAAGAAATACTTTTAACAGAATTGCCCATCATTCCGATTTACACATACACGATTAAGTACTTGCTCAACGAACGCGTTGTGGGTTGGAAAACTAACATCCTCGATTTTCATCCCTACCAGTACTTAGACATAAAATAAATTAAAACAAAGAGAGCGTTGAAGTGCTAAAATATTCCATCAAAAGACTACTAGGGTCGATCCCTGTCCTGTTAATTGTCATCACTTTATCTTTTGTCATCATGCGCGCCACACCCGGCGGGCCTTTTGACAAAGAAAAAAAAGTGACACCCGAAGTGATGGCGGCCTTAAACGCTCAATATAAACTCGACCAACCTCTTTATGTACAATACTGGGATACACTCACAAATATTTTAAAGGGCGACTTGGGACCCTCTTTTCGTTACCCCGGCCGCACTGTAAACGAAATGATTTTTGAGGGTTTACCTGCAACCGTTGAACTGGGTTGCTACGCCCTCATCATTGCTCTGCTTTTAGGAATCACTTCGGGAATCGTTGCTGCTCTCAAAAAAAACACATGGCTTGATTATTTGCCTATGACACTTTCTATGGCAGGAATTTGCGTGCCTTCTTTTTTGCTAGGGCCTGTTTTAGTTTTGATTTTCTCAATTCACTTTAATTGGCTCCCTGTTTCGGGTTGGGATTCTTTTGCTCACAAAATCCTTCCCTCCATCACGCTGGGAGCAGCCTATGCAGCTTTTGTATCTCGTCTCTCCAGAGGAGGAATGCTCGAAATTCTTTCTCAAGATTTTATTCGTACAGCCCGCGCAAAAGGCGCTTCTGAATCACAAGTGATTTTGAAACACGCTCTCAAAGGGGGAATGTTTCCTGTGATTTCTTTCCTCGGTCCTGCCATTGCCGGATTACTTTCGGGATCATTTGTCACAGAATCTATTTTTCAAATTCCAGGTCTTGGACGTTATTATGTACAAGCCGCTTTTAATCGCGATTACACAATGATCATGGGAACCACTGTTTTCCTAGCGGCTCTCATTATATTTTTCAATTTAGTTTCAGACGTTATGTTGATTTGGGTTAATCCCAAGTTGAATTTTAATAAGGGGAAATCATGAGCGAAGCCGTGCTTACTCTCAACGGACAAGAAGAAATCGAAAAGGGTCGCTCCCTTTGGCAAGATGCATGGACAAGACTTTCCAAAAACAAAGCCGCTATGGTGGGAGCTTTTCTCCTATTAGCCTTTGTGATTTTAGCCATCATCGCACCTTGGATTGCGCCCTTCTCTTATGATGCGCAAGATTTAAACATCGGCCCTCAGTCCCCTAGTTCTGCACACTGGTTTGGAACAGACATCTTAGGACGCGACATGTACACACGCATTCTTTATGGTGGTCGCATTTCTTTGATGGTTGGATTCTTAGCCACTTTTGTCTCTCTTGTGATTGGAGTTTTGTGGGGAACCATTGCGGGCTTTGTGGGAGGTCGCACAGATTCCATCATGATGAGAATCGTCGACATCATGTATGCGATTCCCTTTATCCTCCTTGTGATTTTGCTGATGGTGTTTGTAAACACACGAGACAATACCAATAACTTGCTTTTGCTTTTCGTTGCAATTGGCGCAACGGAGTGGCTCACAATGGCGCGAATTGTTCGTGGACAAGTCATGGGTATTCGCAAGCAAGAATTCATTGAGGCTTGTTACTCAATGGGAATCTCGAATAGAAAAATTATTTTCAAACATCTCATCCCCAACGTACTCGGACCGATTATTGTCTACGCAACTCTCACTGTTCCCACAGTGATGCTCACCGAAGCTTTTTTAAGTTTCTTAGGCCTAGGCGTTCAACCTCCTATGAGCTCATGGGGTTTACTCATCAGCAGTGGCGTTGAAAACATGGAAGAATACTCTTGGCTTTTGCTTTACCCAGGACTTACTTTTTCACTGACTCTTTTTTCTTTAAATTTCTTAGGTGACGGACTTCGAGATGCACTCGATCCCAAGGCCTCAAAGGATTGATATGTTAGAAGTCAAAGATTTAAAAACTTACTTTTACACTCGTAATGGAGTGTACCGTGCTGTTGAAGGCATTTCTTTTTCTGTCAAACGTGGTGAAGTTTTGGGAATCGTGGGCGAATCAGGCTCCGGCAAAAGCGTCTCTCAATATTCACTCTTAAGATTGATCCCCACGCCTCCTGGAAAAATTGTGGGAGGCACAGCCACTTTCGATGGAGTAGATCTTTTGAGTTGCTCCAAAGAAGAATTACAAAAAATTCGCGGCAAAAAAATCTCCATGATTTTTCAAGATCCCATGACCTGTCTCAATCCCTACATGACGATTGGCGACCAAATCATGGAACCGCTTTTCATTCACGACAAAATCTCCAAGGAAGAAGCCGTAAAAAAAGCAAAAAATGCCCTAGAAGAAGTGGGCATCCAAGATGCTCTCAATAGACTCAAGGCCTACCCACATGAGCTCTCCGGAGGGATGCGCCAGCGCGTGATGATTGCCATGGCTCTTATCACCGAGCCCGAGCTCTTGATTGCCGATGAGCCAACCACTGCACTCGACGTGACCGTCCAAGCGCAAATCCTAGACTTGATTAAAGCTCTTCAAAAAAAGAAAAATACAGGAGTGATTTTTATCACTCATGACTTAGGTGTGATTGCAGGAATCGCAGATCGCGTGATGGTGATGTACGCAGGTCAAGTTGTTGAAACCGCTCCTACGGCTCAACTTTTTGAAAAACCCTCGCACCCCTACACTCGAGCGCTTTTGAGCAGCAGCCCTGCTCTTCACGCACGTGGAGAAAGATTGAAAACGATTTCAGGCTTACCCCCCGATCTTTCAAAAGAAATCAAAGGATGCGCTTTTGCTCCTCGTTGTCCCGAAAAAAATAGTCGCGATTGTGGAGAACAAAGACCACAGCTCGTGGAGCTTTATAAAGATCACTATGTTTCTAATTGCTCAGCGTGCATTCACGGGGCTTCAGTATGAATTTTTTAGAAGTTAAAAATCTCAAAACACATTTCCCCATTCAAAAAGGGGGGTTTTTTTCAAAAACAGTTGCCACTGTCAAAGCAGTCGATGGAGTTTCACTCACTCTCAAGCAAGGCGAGGTCTTGGGCCTCGTGGGAGAATCTGGATGTGGAAAATCAACTTTGGGTCGCTCGATTCTTCGATTGATTGAACCCACAAGTGGAGAAATTGTTTTTGATGGAAAAGAAATCTCTTCCATGGATCCTAAGTCTTTGCGCAAGGAACGTCCTCAGTTCCAAATGATCTTTCAAGATCCTTACGCATCGCTTGATCCACGTATGACAGTTTTTGATACTCTTGCAGAGCCTTTGCTTTTTCATAGCATCGTTGAAAAAAAAGATGTCGAAAAAGAAGTCCAGCGCCTGATGAAGATGGTGGGACTGGCTCCTCGCTTTATACACAAATACCCACACGAATTTTCGGGTGGTCAGCGCCAACGCATTGCAATTGCACGTGCTCTGGCTTTGAGGCCCAAACTCATTATTGCAGACGAGCCCGTTTCCGCGCTCGATGTGTCGATTCAATCTCAAATCTTAAACTTGCTGATGGATCTGCGCAAAGAGCTCAACCTCACTATGATTTTCATCTCCCACGATTTAGGTGTGGTGAAATATCTCTGCGATCGCGTGGCTGTTATGTACCTTGGTAAAATCATTGAGCTTGCAAGTTCTGACGAACTCTACGCAAATCCGCTGCACCCCTACACAAAAGCTCTCTTATCAGCGATTCCTCTTCCCGATCCACAAGCCGAAAAAAAACGTGAGCGAATCATTCTCCAAGGTGATCCACCCTCACCTATCAATCCTCCACCTGGATGTTCGTTTGCGCCTCGTTGCCCCAAAAAATCATCTGCTTTGTGTGAAACAAAAGTGCCTCAATTAGTTGAGATTAAAAAAGACCATTGG
>JBILWH010000246.1:0-2893 GCA_044370015.1 Bdellovibrionota bacterium
CATTGGGTCACAGATTGCCCCTGCAATGCTCCCGCCTAAAAATGCGTAATATATTTGCACAACATAGAGGAATCACAACTTGAGCGCTTTCCAAAGCTTTACTCTTTTATTTGAACGTCTTTCGCCATTGTTTTTACTATTAGCAATTGGTTTTTTTGCGGCCCGCATCCTCAAGGTCACACGAGAGTCTTTAGCAAAGCTTGTGATCTATATTATTTCTCCGATCGTTTTTTTTGAGATCCTCGTTCGATCTCCTTTTAACGCAAAACTTTTTGCACTGCCTTTTGCCTATGCAGGACTTTGCTCAATTCTTGCGATTCTAACCTACAACATTTCAAAAAAATTCTTTCGCTCTCCCATGCGTAACCTTTTGTCTTATGCGGGGGCCTCTGCCAACACGGGCTACTTTGGCATTCCTGCCACAGCGATTTTATTGGGCGAAGACAAACTTGCCACCGCGATTTTTGTCATCATTGGCTACAATCTTTATGAATACACAACAGGTTTTTATATCGCAGCCAAAGGCACATATGATTCCAAGGAAGCCCTTAAAAAAATTCTCACGCTTCCTTCTCTTTGGATGTTTTTTTTATCTATGATTTTCTCTGCAGTGGGTTTCAACAAAATACCCGACAATCTTCAACCCATTATTATGGGATTTAGAGGCACCTATTCAACACTTGGTCTTATGATGATTGGCTTAGGCCTTGGAAGTATCAAAAGCTTTCGTCTTCATTTTCGCTTCATCACAACGTGTTTGCTTATAAAACTTATAGCTTTCCCTCTTTTTGCAATTGGGTTTATCTACTTAGATCGCTACACTTTAGGGTTTTTAAATCGCGAGCTCACAGAGATCCTGCTTCTTATGTCTCTTGTCCCCATGGCAGCAAATGGAGTGGCCATTGCCACTGAACTCAAAATACCTGCCGATGAAATTGCTCTCACCATTACTTTGAGCACGATGATTTCTTTAATCTGGATTCCACTCTCTTGGACAACGTGGGTGCCTTTGATTTTAGGAAATTAATTTCTCAAGCGAGTTAGCCTTAACCCCTATCGCCACAAGCGAATAAATTGCCCTGATGGAACCTGCTTTCCACCTTGTTCAGACATGAGCATTTCGCCGCTCTCAAAAGTAAATTTATCTACCGGGAGAATCTCAGCGGCAAGATTTTTTAAAACCTCTGGTGAGAATCCTTGTGAATGCGAGGAAAAATGAAAAAGCCTGCACTCAGCTCCCAACACTTTTTTCACGGCTCTTAAAAGAGGAAGAATATCTTCTTCAATTTTGAAAACTTCTTTATTAGGGCCTCGACCAAATGAGGGAGGGTCCATAATAATGCCATCATAAAAATTGCCGCGTTTTGCTTCTCTCTCCAAAAAAACTTTGCAATCTTCGACGATAAAGCGAATAGAATTTTCAGGAACGCGATTTAAAGCCGCATTTTGCTTTGCCCAATCCACCACTCCTCTTGCCGCATCGACATGAGTCACTTGTGCTCCACCCAATGCGCAGGCAATCGAAGAAGCCCCAGTGTAAGCAAAAAGATTTAAAATCTTAAGCGGTTTTTCTTTCGGGGTAGAAGAAAGTTTTTCATAAAACCAATCCCACTGAGGAGCTTGCTCAACAAAAAAACCAAGATGACCAAAAGAAGTGAGCTTTGTTTTAAAAATAATTCTTCCAACTTTTGTAAACCAAAAATCAGGTAGCTTTGCTTTTAAATCCCACGAGCCGCCACCCTTTTCACTTCTCTGATGATACGCATGGACCTTTGTCCAATCTTTATTATTTTTTTTCGACCAAAACGCCACTGCACATTGGCGATCAATCACAAAGTTACCTACTTTTTCAAGTTTGCGACCTTCCCCTGAATCTAGAAGAAAATAATCTCTTGCGCCTTCATTTTGAAATTGATCAAGAATTACTTCAATGGGTAAACGATCATCACCCATACCTTTGTTCATCACTTCAAATTTACGAGCTTTTTGTTTTGTATCTTTCATCACGGCCAATCCTTATGTTCAGGAATTAAATTTTGTAAATCAACGGGAAGTGGGTCTTTATACGATAACAACTCTTGGCTCATGGGATGAGGCACCTCAAGAGCGTAAGAATGCAAAGCGGGCCTTCCCGGCTCTTTGATCTGAGCTTTGTATTTTTGATCGCCCATGAGGGGATAACCCGCAGCTGAAGATTGCACACGAATCTGGTGCCCCCTGCCTGTTTCAAGAGTCACATAGAGAAGCGCAATATCTTTTGATTGAAATTGAGCTTGCACAAGTTTTTTAAACTCAAGCTTTGCAGCTTTGGCCCCCGAAGTTTCTTTACTCACCACACGCACTTCATTTGTTTGCTCATTTTTAAGTAAATAATGCTCAAGCGTTTGGGAGGAAGGAGGAGTGCCTTCTACAAAAGCTAAGTAACTTCTCTTTAGTTTTCCTTTTTGAAGAGCCTCAGTGAGCCTTTGCGCAGACTTTGTCCTCTTGGCAACAATCATGATTCCAGAAGTGTTTCGATCAAGACGATGGACAAGGCCTACGTAATTACGTCCTAGGTACTTTCTCAGATGATCTACCAAATTTTCATCGCCAGAACTATCCCCCTGACTCAAAAGTCCCGCGGGCTTACTCAACACAATCAGATGAGTATCCTCAAAAAGTATTCGAGGGGCCAAGGGCCCAAGCTCTGCGATATCCACTCGCCTAGCGTAGCATTTCTATTTTTTGAGTCTTGCTGAATTTTAGCGCCACCTGATAACCTAGGGGTCTATGGTCATTGGAATTGCAGGTGGAAGTGGCTCAGGTAAAACAACTTTTGCCAAAAGATTGCTCGAAATTGTGGGCCCTGAGCGGGGAATGATCCTTGGCCAAGATTCTTACTACAAAGATCAAA
>JBILWH010000015.1:0-12595 GCA_044370015.1 Bdellovibrionota bacterium
TTTTATGAGGTGAGCAAGAAATTCAAATTTGTATTGCTTGATTCGAGTGAGATATTCTTGCGCTTTAAAAACTTCTTCCTCTGTGAGGTAATCAACTTGAGGATCCATTGCCTTTAAGCAAATTTCTTTTAATTTTATAAAAGAAACAACAAGTTTGGCCTTAAGCTCTTGTTCAATTGCTGGATGGTCACTGAAGTAATCTTCTTTGGCCGCGAAACTTGATGTCGCTGCGCTGAAGCCCAAAAGAAGTATCAAAGTTAAGAAGCATTTTTTCCACCCTCGTTGATATGCCATAAAGTACATACTCTTGTGCTAAATATTTATGATTTTGAGAACTTACAAATGCTATACTGAGCTTACATGTGCTTTACATAACGCCTAGCGTTAAAGTTTCAAGTGAGGGCTCTTTGAGAGAAAAATACGGCAGCTTTGTTTTTCACCCTCGTTTGGGGCTATTTTCTTGCTTTGTTCCCACTTTTTTCTAAGTGCTTGACCGATTGTTTTGGTCTCTTGAGAGATGCGGTAGTTGTCCAAAAGACGATAGATTTCATATCCAAGTCCGGACACCCCTAAACCGTAATAAATAATGTCTGCAATGACCCCAGCGTGAAGCAAGTTTGCAATCTTGAGGACAGAGTAGAAATAGCCAAAAACAGCGTTCGAAATAGCCTGGCCTTTTTGAGCGAGGGTTCCTTTTCTTACGTAGTGAAAAATAATGGATTTCGGTAATTTCTTGGCAAAAGCTCCGGTTAAGGAATTGAGCATCACATGAGGGACTTCTCCCAGCATTTCGATAACGCCATAGGGGCCAGTCCAAGCTTGACCGCTATAAACCATAGAAGTCACATGACCAAAAACAAGAATGTAAAGGTCTCCTACAAACGAAAGCATGAACTGAGAGGCCACTTGCCATGCGTAGGGGGTTTCGAGACGATTTTTATAAGGGTTGTATTTTTTTCCTAGCTTAAGCTCGGCATCCGCTGCTCGATCAAAAACTCCCCAAAAGGTGCGCACCATAGCGGCAGCCATTCCAAAATAAAGAGGATCAAGAGGAAGAACGTCCCCGCTTGCGTGGATTTGTTCACGCATCGAAAAAAATAATTGGTAGTGAGTCCAGTTAAAAAAATCAGGACTTATGGGCATGATATTTTTCATGACCGAATAAATCGCGCTGAAAGTAGAAAAAACAACCAGGGGAGATTGCCAGGCTAAGTCGTGAACCATGCGACTCAAGGGTTGGCGAAAGCCTGTTTTATGATTGGTAAAAGCTTTTTGTACAAGGTAAAAGCGAAGGCCTTGCCTGAGGCCAAAAAACTTCTTTAACTCTGCGTTTGAAACATTGAGAGCGTATTTGATTTTTTCAGAAAAACTTCGATCCTGAGCGATTTGAGTTTCTTTTTCGCTCACTTTTGCAAGAAAGGGATCTAGCCATTTGTCTTGAGTTTTCTCAAGATTTTCTACAAGCTCAAGGCCTTCTTCGTTGGAGCGATCTCTTTCGAATTTTACCCAAACACCTCTCTTAGTCAGAACAGAAGCGAGCCAGCGGATATTTTGTGGAACTCTTTCGCCTGCGTACAAAAAGAGAAGCGTAGCGTTTTCTTTGGGATTTGAAATATTGTGGGAGACAGCACTTTCTATAAATTGTTTTTCCAATTGATCTGCGCTGAGCTCTGCTTCATAGGCGTTTGCGGGAAGTGGAATTTCAAGATTTTGTGAAAAGGACGTAAATGAAAATAAAAAGGAGCCCGAAAGAAAAAAAACTTTTAACAAGTTAAAAATAAATCGCTTCATTTTTTAAAGCTTCTAAGGCTTTTGCGCGAAGCTAGACTTATTTGAATTCAAAAGAAACCTAAAATTTGTTGATATAGAATAAAATTCTTTTATGAGCAGAGCGTTGAAAATTGCAAATATTTCTCATGAGACTTAAGAACAATGGTTATGAAAAAGCAGGAGCAGGGGTTTTTAAAAGTATTTTTTCTTTCAATTTTATTTTCATGCATTGGTTGTGCGAGTCTTGTCGATGATTTGGCAGGCAAAGGTGTGCGTCTAGAAATTCACGGAGCACCACAAGATCAGGGTCATTGGGTAGGAACTTTGCGTGACCCGCAGGATTTTTTCAAATTTGAATTTGTTTCACTCCTATCGAAGGATCCAGATATTAGAAAGCAACTTTCAGAGGTCAAAAGACACGATCGTGTGAGAGTTTGGGGCGAGATTATTGTGAAGGCACCCCAAAAACATATCAACGTTACCAAACTTGTTGTCGAAGAAAATTCTCAAACAAGTTACGGAGAGGCTTATAATCGTCAATCTACTTTTCCAAAAAACTTTCCAAATGAGAGAACTCGTTTTCGAGCGCTTGTTCATGCAGTCAACCAAGAGAACAAACTTTTAGTGGTGGAATATCAAGATGTCGTGTTGCCGGTGCGTTTAGCTCCAGGAGTGCAGTTGCCCGAGCTTTATCGAAACGATGTGGTCGAGATGACAGCAAAGCTTGCTTCTACTCCGGAGTATCCCAAGCATTTACGCGCTTTAAGTCTTAAGAAAAAAGTAGCGATTGTAGAGATTCATGGAAAAGATATTGAGCGCACGGGGGTGTTGGTAAAGTTTCCTAAGAGTTCTCAGGTAATCTTTGATGTTTTTGCTGTGAAAGAGGATATTGCGGATGGCCTTTCTCGTCAGTACACAATTGTGAATTTCGAGGATCAAGAATTATTCAAAAAGATTAGAGAAAAGCTCGCAAGCTTTTGGGATGCAGGAGATGCTTTAAAAATTACGAATGGTCGTAATAAATTAATCAATCCCACGGTTGTGGTGAAAATCAAGGGCAAAGGAAACGTGGTCGATCCCCAGCAGGCAAATCCACAAATTTTGGTTGATCACTTAGACGACGTTGAACTCGTGGCTAGCCCTAATTGATCAGCCATTTGGCGAGCTTTGGGGCCGCCCTCGTGGAGTGAATAGAGGCATCCACAGTAATCTTGTCTGTAGATATCGTTTTCGATGGTGAACTTAACGCTTTCTTTGAATCCTTCGTGCTTCATAAAGTTGCGCGCAAGGTAGGGAACGCCGTGCCTTTTTGCGGCAACTTCTCCAAAAGCTTTTAGTTTTTGCTGAACCTTGTGAGGAGAAATAGCGAGAGTGGTGGTGAATAAATCACAGTTTTGTTTTTTCGCTTCGAGAGCAGATCGCTCCAGGCGCATGTCATAGCAAACAGAGCATTTAGCGCCTTGTTCAGGCGTATGTTCTAATCCTTTGATGTTTTCAAAAAAGTTTTCAACGTCGTACTCGCCGATGATGGCTTTTGTGTTTTTTAATTCTGCAACTTTTTCAAAAGCTTGAAGTCTAAGATCGTATTCTTCTTTGGGTTGAATGTTAGGGTCATACCAAAAACAAAGAACTTCAAATTCTTCTTGGAGTTGTTCAATGACGCCCGCAGCATCGGGCCCACAGCATACATGAACAAGAATTTTTTTCTTACGATCGATTTCTTTGACGATTGATTCAAGTTCGGGATGTGTGAGGTCGTAGAAATTTCTAAGAGCTTTACGCTCAAGGCATGAGGTGTGTTTTGAGGGATCCTCTTCTTGCCAGTTGATATCAGGAGCCAGAAGCATTCGTTCTTTTTGTTTAAGGAGTAAATAATTTTGCACGCACTCTTGAGAACGTTCAAGAAGGGGCGGGTGTTTCCCCGTTAAGTGCAATGCTTTTCGGCCTTGCCACTTAAATTCCACTGAAGGCGTTTCAGGATTTGAGACACTAGTCTTTGAGAGATCAAAACTTGAGCGACAGTCAAAAAGCGCTGTAATGGTGATCTCACGAGGCATTTTTTCTAAAAGCTCATCACAAAGCTTTGTTAAAATTTCTGAAGAAAGTTCTTGAGCATTTTTTCTCTCATTGGGTTTTATTTCAAAAATATTTAAGTAAGAGCGAGGAGTGTGCGAAGCATTTTTAGGCACGTCTTCATAGGCAACAGCAAGAATGTATTCAGAACCTAAAAAAGAAGGACTTTTAAAGAAATCGAAATCCTGTGATGAGAAAACCGAAACTTTAAAATGGGCAGTTTGATCTTTTACTAATTGATCGGTATCTAAGCTCAAGGATTCCTCTTCTAGAAGAACCTTTTATACGCTTATGCCCGCTGATTCAAAGAAATAACTTTGCGCTCAGCTCGTCCTGTGTAATTGCTCAAAGGGCGAATCAATCGATTGCTCGCTGTTTGCTCAATAATGTGAGCAGTCCAACCAGTGATGCGGCTCATGACAAAGATAGGTGTGAACATATCGATGTCAAAACCCATGAGGTAATACGCGGGTCCTGCAGGAAAATCCAGATTAGGATAAATGTTTTTCTTTTCGATCATTACTTTTTCAAGTTTTTCAGAAATTTGGTGCCACTTCATTTCACCTTTGATTTTTGCCACTTGAAGCCCGTATTTGTTCATTGTGGGTGCGCGTGAATCACCTCGTTTATAAACTCTGTGACCAAAGCCCATAACTTTTTTCTTTTGAGCAAGGGCATCGAGCATCCACTGCTCAGCCTTTGCAGGGTCATCCACTTCTTTGAGCATGTACATGACTTGCTCGTTGGCTCCACCATGGAGGGGGCCCTTCAAGGCGCCAATCGCACCTGTCACCGCACTGTGAAGATCGCTTGTTGTAGAAGTGATCACACGTGCCGCAAAGGTAGACGCGTTGAAGCTGTGTTCAGCGTAGAGAGTGAGTGAAGCATCGAAGGCTTTGACGATATCTTTGTGAGGAACTTCGCCAAAACACATATGGAAAAAATTTTCAGAGATAGATAAATCGCTGCGAGGCTCGATGATTTTGAGGCCTTTTTTGAGGCGATAATCATAGGCGATTACAGTGGGGATTTTTGCAAGAAGACTTACGGATTTGTCGTAGTTAGTCGCGGGGCTGTTATCCCAAATGCGCTCGTCTTCGCAGCCTAGGAAGCTTGCTCCTGTGCGAACAGTATCCATGGGGTGAGAGTGTTTGGGGAAAAGCTCAATAACTTTTTGAAGAGCAGGAGAAATGTTTCTTCGGCTACGTTCTTCTTTTGAAAATTGATCGAGCTGAGCTTTATTCGGGAGTTCGCCGTGCCACAAGAGATAAGCAACCTCTTCAAATGAACATTGATCGGCAAGATCTTGAACGGGATATCCGTAATAAACAAGAGCATTGATGTCGGGCATGACTTTGCTGATCGCTGTATCATCTACCACTACACCATCGAGACCTTTTTTTACTTCAACGACATTTGTCATAGATAAAAGCTTATCCGAAAAATGGCCTAGGTCTAGGTCGCTTCAGGTAACTTTCAATGATCTTTCAGCGCGATCAGTTATTGGTTTTGTATTACTGGTCTTTGTTGAGTTTAAAATTGAAGAGTCCTTGGTCGAAGTCGTTGTATTTTTCATATTCAAGAACTTCATAGAGGCGGCTGCGAGTTTGCATTTTATCAAGAAGGCCTTCTTGCGTTCCTTTATCAGAAATTTCTTTGAGGCCATCTTCGATCGCTTTCATAGCTAAGCGGAAGGTTGTCATAGGGTAAATAACCATGTTGTAGCCCAAGCGCTCAAGTGTAGAGACAGATAGAAGTTTGGATTTTCCAAACTCCGTCATGTTGGCAAGAAGGGGAACTTTTAATTCTTTGCGAAAAATTTCGAATTCTTTTTCGTCTTGAAGTGCCTCCGGAAAAATCATATCTGCTCCCGCATCGACGTAGGCTTTGGCTCTTGCGATGGCCTTGTCGAGTCCCTCGACTCCGCGTGCATCTGTTCGAGCGCAAATAACAAAGTCGCTATTACGTCGGCTTTTGGCAGCCGCTTGAATTTTGAGCACCATGGCTTGGGTATCCACTAGACCTTTGTTTTCTAAGTGTCCACAGCGCTTGGGATTGATTTGATCTTCCATGTGGCAGCTTGTGATGCCAGCATCTTCAAGTTCACGAACCGTGCGGGCCGCATTCATGGTTTCGCCAAAGCCTGTGTCGATGTCGATCATGGTGGGGAGGGGAGTTGTACGAGCTATCGCATGCCCACGAGCCACCACTTCGCTCAATGTGGTGAGGCCGATATCGGGAAAGCCAAGGTCATTTGAAACGCCTGCGCCCGATATGTAAACACCTTCAAAATTTAACTTATGAACCATCAGCGCAATGTAAGGCGACCAAGCTCCCACAAAACGTTGAAGCTTTCCGGAGTTAAGATTTTTTTTAAATTGAGAAGCGGTTGTGTTGTTCTTGTGATCGCGAATGAGCCAAGTCATGCAAAGAGGTTAGTCGAAGTGAGGAAGGCTTTCCAGTTTGTGATCTGCTTCAGTTTTTACCTCTAAACACATGAAAATAAGGGAGAAAACTTTATGGAAAAAAGGACGATACAAAGGCTTTGTTTGCTGCTAAAATAACGCACTGTTTAAATGCTTTGCCACAAATCTCCACTCAAGATTTTTTGTTTTTTTAGCTCGCTCCTTTTTACGTTTTCTGCGTACGCCATTCCCACAGACAAAGCTCAGCTAGTGGAGGGTTCAAAAATTGCGCTTTTTAACGGAACTTTTAGTCCGCCTCACTTGCGTCACCACGAGCATGTTGAAAAGATTTTGGAATCAGGTGAGGCCGATTACGTATTGATCATTCCGAATGATGTCACGCCTCATAAGCCTTTTGCGCTTTCGTCCGAGATACGCCTTAGGCTTTTGATGGCCGCTTATCAAGATCATCCTCGAGTGTTGGTTCCGCATAGTACCGACCTTGGTTTTCCCATAAGCAAAAAAGTGAGAAATTATTTGAATCAAAAATTTCAAAATTTGCGCTGGTTAGCTGTGCTTGGAAAAGATTCTCTCCAAAACAAGTGGGCGGTGTTGGGAGCGTACTCACAAAAAGTTGAAAAGTGGTTGTTGCTTACTCCAGATGAGGGCGATGTAAAAGAAATTCCAAAAACTCTTGGGGGCAAGGATTTGGAGAGAATTTATTCTCCTACGGATCACGATATTCACTCAAAAGATATTAGAGAAGCAGCCGCTCAGGGAGATTTGCAGCGTCTTGAGGAATATGTTTTTCCTTCTGTTGCAAAAGAAATTTTAGAGCTTTCTTTGTACAAGAAGGCAGATCCAAAACCAAAGTTTAGAGATTACGTTCGATCTTGCAGAAATATCTTGGGTAGATATTTAAGGTGAGTTTTTACTTCAACTCTCACCACTGATAATGGCGAATGTGCTCACCGCGAGTGGCAATGTTTGTCATCGCTTTAATTCCTAGTTCGATATGAACGTCTGTAAATTTCTTAAAGACTTCTCGTGCTGATTCTTTTGTTTTGATGCCGCCTTCTCGCATGGGGCAATCGCTCACAAGAAGAAGCGCACCAATGTTTACTTTGCTCGCAAAACAGCTGGTAAATAGAGAAGCGGTTTCCATCTCGACAGCCAGCACGCGCTCAGAAATTAACTTTTGAATAAATCCCTTGTCGAATTCCCAAAATCGAAAGTCTGTTGTGTGCACAGTTCCCGTTCGGTAGTCGTGTCCGGCTTCAACAAGTATTTGGCTCACAAATTTTTGGACTTTGAAAGTAGGAAGTGCGGGGACCTCTTTGGGTAAGAAGTGAATCGAAACTCCCTCTCCGCGTACGGCTGCGATGGGAAGTATGAAATCTCCTACTTCGAGAGAATTATGGACAGCTCCGCAAAGTCCTAGAAAAAGAACAGCAGAGGGGTCAACAACGCTAATCAATTCGCCCACGAGAGCGGCGACGGCTGATCCCACACCAAACTCGATGATGGTGACGTTTGCGCTTTTAGAGGTGGCCACCGTAAAAGCACTTCCTGTTGTGAGGGTTGCATCCGGTAGGAGAGCTTTAAAGCGTTCTACGTAATAAGGAAAATTTGTAAGAATGATTTGTTTCGCAAAGTCTTCAAGCTTGTGCCCGGTATAACGTTCAAGCATATCGATTGCAATTTTTCGTTTACTTTCATTGCCATAAACGGTGCTACCCATGAGTGAAAGTTTGCTTTGAATAACTTCTTCACGAACTCGAGATCTTACCCAGCGATCCACTTTTTCACTAAACTTGCTAGGGTTGGGGTGGGGGGTCGTTGTTTTTGACTGTTTCAGGAGGCTTTTTTTCTTAGATGCGGTTTTGGTGCTTTTCTTTTTTGAAGCCATAGAAAGTATTTTCAATTAATCTTTCCAAGTGGTCAATGAGAAATGGCTCATTATTGGGCATCGTGGTGTAGGTAAGACTTCGTTTTTGAAGTGTTATAGCCATCTTTTTTCAAAAGCGTTTGATTTAGACGCAGAAATTGAAAAAAGAGCTCAAAAAAAAATCCCTGATATTTTTGAAACACAAGGTGAAGCAAGCTTTCGGGCCTTAGAAGAAAAAACACTGAGAGAGTTAACTGATGAGTTAAAAAGAGAAGAATCTGTGATGATTGTTGTGGGTGCTGGATATTGCGCCACTTTTTGGCCAGAGTCTTTTAAGTGTTTATGGCTTCAGCGAGATTCGGATCTGTTTCCAAGATATTTCTTGGATCGACCCTTGGTTGGGACTTCGGATCCTGTGAATTTTCAAAAAAATTTTCAACAAAGAGAGCATCGCTATCATGAGAAGGCTGATTTTGTGTGGACAATGCGAGAAGGTGAAGAGCTTTTCTCGGATCAACTTCCCAGAAAATGGATTTTTCAAGATTTAAAATTTAAGGATTCAAGCTTTAAAGATGAAGGTTCTGCAAGTGTTTTAACGGTTTTTCCTCGTGTGGGAATAGATCTTGAAAAGTTTATTGCGGACCGAAAAGATTGGAATCTTGTTTTTGAATTTCGTAATGATCTTTGGAGTTTTGAGAAAGATTTTAAAAGACTTGAGGGTCTCATTCGTCAGTATCCTAAGTCTCGCTTTCTTTTAAGTTTTAGAAAAATTGAAAAAATTAATTTGGAAATTTTTTCTCTGCCTAATGTTTTATCCGATTGGGACGTTAAGTTGGGTTTGCTGCCAAATGGCCTTAAGGTTTCTTATTTATCTCTTCATCATTTAACCGATTCTTTAGTAAAAGAGCTTAATGATTTAGAAACTTTGATAGAACAAAATTCTGATGTTCAATTGAAAGCGGCTCCCAAAATTTCATCATTTAAAGATTTAGAGATTCTTTATAAATGGTGGCTACAAAATCCGAAAAGAAAAAATATATTTCCTCGAAGTTTGAATGATGGATCAAACGAATTTGATAAATTTCCTACGTGGCAGTGGTTTCGCTTATACATGAAGGGTAAGCAGCGGCTTAACTTTTTACGCGAAGGACGTGAGGGTTTAGCGGATCAGCCTACATTGCATCAATGGAATGAGGCAGATGCTTTTGATGATTTTGCAGCGATTCTAGGAGATCCAGTTGTTCATTCCTATTCGCCAACTATTCATCATGAGGTTTTTAAGAAAAAGAAAATGAATTTTTTTTCAATACCTATTTCAAAAGACGAATTAAACAATGAAGTCTTTTCTTTTTTTGAAAACATTGGAGCAAAAGCCTTTGCTGTAACTAGTCCCCTTAAGAAGCACGAGGTTTTGCTTAAACTTTCAATTCCTTTAGATGCGAACTCAAGCGAGGTTCATAATACGCTTTTTAAAATCCAGACAGATTCACAAAAAACGGTCTGGAAAAGAGCAAATACGGATATAGCTGCTCTAAAAAAAATAATTGCCGATTTTTCAAGCAATCATTCAAGTCAAGAGACCTCGTGGATCATATGGGGCTCTGGCGCTATAGCTGAGCAAGCTTTTGATTTGCTTGAGAATGTGCAGCTTTTTTCGGCTTCGCAAAATGTATGTTTAAAGAAAAAAGGGCAAAGTTTAGAGCGTCCATTTCTTTTATGGGCCGCTGGAGATGAAGCTCCTTTACCCCCCTTTACAAACATTCAAAAGGTTTTGGATCTTTCCTATTCTCCAAAATCAAATGCTCGGCTTTATGGCTTTCATCAAAAAATTCCCTATCTTAGCGGCTTAGAGTTTTTCGAAATTCAGGCTCGTTTGCAGCAATCTTACTGGTCTGAGCTTTAAAGATTCGTCGCTCTTGAGAGGGCCATCTGCTATGATTTTCCTCTCAATATGTCGCTTCGGTCGAACTCTTTTGGCAATGCCTTTAGCCTCACGTCTTTTGGCGAAAGTCATGGGCCTTCTATGGGTGTCGTGATTGACGGGTGTCCAGCAGGAGTTGTTTTCAAAGAAGAAATCATGCAGGATTTTCTAGCCCGTCGAAGACCGGGATCATCTGCTTTAGTAAGTGCTCGCCATGAAGCGGATGCCCCTCAGGTTTTGAGTGGTGTTTTTGAAAATAAAACATTAGGAACCCCCATTGCGATTACCGTTCAAAACAAAGATCAAAAAAGTGAAGACTATGACCTTTTGAAAAAAAATGGATTTCGCCAAGGTCATGCAGATGATTTGTGGCTGAATAAATTTGATCACTTTGATCATCGCGGTGGAGGCCGTGCCTCGGGTCGCGAAACTCTTTCACGTGTTTTAGCTGGTGCTGTAGCCAAGATGTTTTGCACGCAACTTTACCCGGAACTTCGAGTGTTATCTGAAATTAAAAGTGTAGGAGTTCTCAAATCTCATGACGAATTATTTGAGGAAAAACTCTCTAGCCTTTTGATGGAGGCTAAAAAAGAAGGCAAAAGTTACGGCGGTTTAGCAGCTTTGCAGATTTTTCATCCTCCTCAAAGTTTGGGAGAGCCTGTATTTTTGAAATTCAAGTCTGAGATGGCCAAGGCTCTCATGTCTGTGGGAGCAGTGGTGGGAGTTGAGCTGGGTGCGGGTTTTGAGGCTGCCCATGGGGAGGGAAGTGCTTTTCACTCATCACAAAACACTCAGAGCAATCCCTATGGAGGAATTCGTGGAGGGATCACCACAGGTGAAACTGTTTTATTTCAAATCGCCGTAAAGCCTACGAGTTCTGTGTTGGACGTTGCCAAGCAAGGTCGTCACGATCCGTGTATACTTTTGCGAGCACTTGTTGTGTTTGAGGCAATGGCATGGCTTGTCCTTGCAGATCAAATTCTGATGAAAAGATTGAATCAGCTTTGAATTTTTTAAATTCTTAAATTTTTTCTAAGCGATAAATATAAGCAACGCTTCCTAAAAGTGGAGTGACTTCCAGATCTTTCCAAGTTGTGGTTGAGAATTGTTTTATAAATTCTTTTCCCGAGGGGAATTCTTCAGAGCTCTTATTGAGGTAGCTGTAGGCTTCTTGGTTGCCGCTAATGAGACCACCTAAAAAAGGAAGGACTTTACGATGATAGGTTCCATAAACTTTTGACCAAATTTTATTTTGAGGCTGACCAAACTCAAGAACATGAAGTTTGCCGTGAGGTTTAAGAACTCGTTCAAATTCCGAAATCGCACCCAGTAGATTTTCAACATTTCGAATACCGAAACTGATGGTGATGTGGTCAAAACTGTTGTCAGAGAAGGGCAGCTTTAAAATATCTGCCGCTAAAAAGCGAATTTTTTTAAATCCAGCTTTTTCAGCTTTTGCAGGGGCCTGGTCGAGCATTTTTTCGCTAAAATCAATACCTGTGACTTTAGCTCTTTTGTAATGGCGTTGGATTTCAATGGCGATGTCCCCGGTGCCCGTTGCGCAATCTAATATTTCGAAAAATGTTTTGTTATCTTTAGAGATTCCATTAACAAAATTCTTTTTCCAAATTCGATGCATGCCCAAAGACAATAGATCATTGGCAGAATCGTAACTTTCCGCAACTGAGTTAAACATGTCCCTTATAAGAGACGCTTCTTTAGAGAGCACGCCTCTATAAAAGCCACATTCTCTACCTTTGACAAGCCTCTTTTATAGAGGAAGTGTTCATGGGGCTTGTACGGGCCTTAGAATCAAGAATATTGCTTTGCGACAACCAATATTTTATTTATTGAGGCACGGTGTTCGGTGTGTTTGAACGCAGGGTGGAAATGTTCAAAAAATGATCAAGCGATGGTTAATAGCTTATTTTTGGCTTCTGTTTTTGGGGGGTAGTCTTAAGTCTTATGCTGCTTGTAGAGAGGTTCTCAGACAAAAAATTAGTGAAATCTACCTGTCTCCACTTGAAGTTCAAGACGTTTTACATCGTTTAGAGGATTTAACTTTAGATTCTTCTGGGCAGCCAGTTTTTAATTACAGTTATATTTCAAAAAAAGCTTTTCCTGTTAAATCTGAGACTTCTAAAACTGAGCTCTCTAAGGCTAGCGATGAGGTGAATGAAGAAAATGCTTTGCCTCGCCAGCTTGAGTTTAATTTTTTAAAAGATCCTCAAGAGACTTTACTGCATTCAGATCTCAAAAGTAGTTACGAAACAATTTTAAAATCCTTATCGGACCCAATCAAAAAAGCATGGGCTGAAAAGATATTTGCAGCCCTTGAACGCTTTCATTTGAAGGTGGGAATAGAAAACTACGAGTCGTGGATTAAGTTTTTAACGACCAATCGGCCAACAGAATTAAATTATCGTCTCTACGAAGGAGCTTATGCGTTGAGTGTTTTGCGCTCGATGAATGTTCGCGTAGCTTTTGAGCCTCCAAAAGGATTTTTTTCTCGTTTGGATGAAAAACAAGCTAGTAAAA